>JAIMBM010000543.1 GCA_023511475.1 Anaerolineae bacterium | reverse complement strand
GCGGGGGCGGGGCCAGGGGTGGGGGCGCTGGAACAAGCAATGGCTCCGACCTCCCTGGCCGGATGGGGCTGTCCGCCCCTGAAGCCGCAAGCCTCGGGGTTGCGGCCCCATCTCCCGAAGCTCATCCGGCTCTTCGGCTTTGAGGATCAACCTGAAGCCGCAAGCCTCGGGGTTGCGGCCCCATCTCCATCGGCCTGCACCCACAGTATAGCATACGCGCCGTTAGAGGGGCATAAGATGGCGAGGCGAGACATTAGAACCATATTAGAGTAGGGGCGGCTCGTGAGCCGCCCCGGCCGGTTCACGGGCCGCTACGCCTCGGCCACCGGCAGGATAGCCAGGCGATAGCCGGCGCCCTGCTGGGTGAGGATGAGCTGGGGGTGGCTGGGGTCGGCCTCGAGCTTCTGCCGCAGGTAATGAATGTACAGGCGCAGGTACTCCTTCTCGTCGCGATACTCGGCCCCCCAGACCTCGCGGAGCAGCTCCTCGTGCAACATGACCCGGTCGGCGTTTCGAGCCAGCGTGGCGAGCAGCCTGTACTCGGTGGGGCTCAGCTCCACCGGCCTGCCGTCGACGGTGACCTGCCGCCGGGCAAAGTCAATGGCCAGCCTGCCGCTCCGGAAGGGCGGGTGGTTACGGATCTCCTCTGGGAAGCGGCTGCGCCGCAGCACCGCGCGCACCCGGGCAAGGAGCTCGCGGACGCTGAATGGCTTGGTGAGGTAGTCGTCGGCACCCGCATCGAGGCACGTGATCTTGTCGATCTCGGCGCCGCGGGCGGTGAGCACGATGATCGGCACATCCGAGTACTCGCGGATTCGCCGACAGACCTCATAGCCGTCGAGATCGGGCATCATAAGGTCGAGGATGACCAGATCGGGCAGCTTGTCTTCGACGGCCTGCAGGCCCATGCGGCCGTCGGTCGCCGTCAACACCTCATAGCCCGACGCCTGCAGGTTGGCCTGCACCAGCCGCACCACATGCGGCTCATCGTCGACGACGAGGATGGTAGCCTTGGGAGGCATCGATCGCTCCTGCCTGTCCGAGCGAACCGGAGGGGCTGTCGGCGCCCGATCGCGGAAGGCTGCCACAGCGAGCATTGGTGTTCGCGCCCGTCGCGTCTTTCGCTCCCCCCGGTTCGCTGTCTGAAGGTGGCTGAACTGGCAGCGTGAAGTGGAACGTGCTGCCCCGGCCCGGTGTGCTCTCGGCCCAGATGCGCCCGCCGTGAGCTTCGACAATGCCCTTGCAGATGGAGAGGCCCAGGCCTACGCCCCCGGCCCGCCGGGCGGCTGCACCGTCAACCTGGTAAAAGCGCTCAAAGATGCGCGCGAGCTGGTCGGGCGCGATGCCAATGCCCTGGTCGCTGACACTCACGTGCACGGCGTCGCCCTCATGCCGTGCGCGCACGACCACCCGGCCACCAGTGGAGTACTTGAGGGCGTTATCAATCAGATTGTGCAGGACCTGACGCACACGGCGGTCATCGGCCCATACCGCCGGCAGGTCGGCCGGCACATCGGCGGCCAGGGTATGCCCCTGCACCCGGAGCTCCATCCCGGCCACGACCTCCGCGATCAAGGGAGCGAGCTCGACCCGGCCCAAGTCCATGCGCAGCACTCCTGCCTCCAGGCGCGACATGGCGAGCAGGTTGGCGATAAGCTCGCTCAGGCGGTCCGCCTCCTGGTCGATAATCTGCAGGAACTCGCGCTGGGCGGACGGTTCCCACTGCACGTCGTCGCGGAGGAGGGTGGTGGCAAAGCCCTTGATGGAGGCCAGGGGCGTGCGCAGCTCGTGGGAGACGGTGGAGAGGAGCTGGCTCTTCATCTCGTCGAGCTGGCGCTCGGCCGTCACATCGCGGAGGACGATGCCAGACCCGTGTCGGCCCTCGATAGGGAAGAAGCGAGCCTGCAGCGTGCGCGGCGCTGGTGAGGTGACCAGGAGCTCAACCTGCGGGCAGGAGGCCACGTCAGCCAGAGCCTGGCGCAGGTCGTCCAGCTTTTGCGCCGCGTCCTGCACGATGGTGCGCAGATGGGAGAAAACCGCCTCCAGCCTCTGGCCGAGCACTGCAGTGGCGCTGAGTCCCAGGTACCGTTCCGCCGAGGGGTTCCAGTACGCCACCCGCCCTTCGCCATCGACCAGCACCAGCCCGTCCACCAGGCTGCGCATCAGGCTGTCGAGGGTCGCGCGTTCGGCCTCCACACGGCGCAGCAGCTGGTCGATCTCCTCCTGCAGACGCGCGCGCTGAATGGCCATGCCGAGCTGCGAGCCGATGAAGACGAGCAGGCTCGACTCCTGACGGCCAAAGGCCCCTACCCCGCGGCCGTGCAGGCGGAGGAGCCCCCACACTTTGCCGCCGGCACGCAGTGGCAGGCAGAGTAGCGAACGGAACCCATCCTCCATGCAGTTGCCGATCACGCAGCGGGGCTCGACCCTGGCATCCTCGACCACATAGAGGGTGTCGGCGCCCTCGACGCTGAGGCCGCACATGCAGGTACCGATAGGCAGGCGCGCCTCCTGGGCCGCAAAGCGCTCTGAGAGGCCGAGGTATGCGCTCAACACCAGCTCGCGCGCAGACTCCTCGGCCACAAAGATGGCGCCGGCATCGGCGTGCAAAAGGTCGATGACGCGGCGCAGGGTCTCCTCCAACACCTCGCGCAGCCCTGCGGTGCCGCTGACCCGTTCGCCCACCGCGTAGAGGGTGCGCTGCCCACCTGCGAGTGCGTTTTCCGTCCCCATGGACTCAGCCATTCGCTCACCCCGCTCGCTGTTCCGGGCGCGAGGCGCCGTCCCCGCGCCAAGCCTCTCGACGGATTATACCATGGCCCGCGGACTGCGCTCAAGCAAGTCCCGATCACTTGCTCCAGCGCTCCTGGAGGGTGGCATGGCGCCCCTCGTGCGGTTTGTGCTCCCACTCCGCGCTCCCATAGGCGCTAAGTTAAGGGAGGCCAGCGTACTCTCACAAGTGCCCCCACCCCTAACCCCGCCCCCGCCGCGGCGGGGGCGGGGAAACCACATAAAT
>JAIMBM010000542.1 GCA_023511475.1 Anaerolineae bacterium | reverse complement strand
CCCCCCCCCCCCCCCCCCCCCGCCAAACACCCTGCTTTGGGTATCTCCCCTCTCCAGGCGGACGCCGCGGCGTCCGCCTGGAGAGGGCTGGTGACGGCTGGCAGAGCGCGAACTGCCCCAAGACTGGACTGCACCTTGGGCGCGGTGCCCCATTGCTGCGGGCTCTCCCCTATGATATAATACCGCCAATACTCTGTAAAGGTTCTACCATGTCTGTCCTTACGGCCACCAACCTGGCCATGCACTACGGCGCGCAGGATGTTTTCTCCGGCATCAGCGTCGCCGTCGCGCATGGCGATCGCATCGCCCTCGTCGGCCCTAACGGCTCGGGCAAGACGACCCTCCTGCGCATCCTCGCCGGCCTCGAGACGCCGAGCGAAGGCACCGTGCACACGGCGCGGTCCCTGCGCATCGGCTACCTGCCGCAGCAGGCCGAGTTCTCGGAGGATATCACGCTCTACGAGGAGATGCTCGCCGTCTTTGCCGACCTGCGGGCCCAGCAGGAGGAGCTGCAGCGCCTCGAAGCAGCGATGGCCGACCCGGGAAGCCGGGATGAGGCCCTCGCCCGCTACGGCGAGCTGCAGCTGCGCTTCGAGCTGGCGGGCGGCTACGCCTATGAGGACCGCATCCGGCAGGTGCTCGCCCACCTCGGCTTCCGCGAGGCGGACCTGGACCTGCCCCTGACCCTCCTCAGCGGCGGTCAGCGCACCCGTGCCCTGCTGGCAAAGCTGATCCTCTCGCAGCCGGACCTGCTCCTGCTCGACGAGCCGACGAATCATCTCGATATGCCCGCCGTGGAGTGGCTGGAAGAGGTCCTCGCCTCCTGGCCGGGGAGCCTCGTCGTGGTTGCCCACGACCGCCGCTTCCTGGACGTGATTGCCAGCCGGGTGTGGGAGCTTGCCGGAGGCCGGCTGGAGGAGTACCCCGGCAACTACTCAAAGTACGTCGCGCTCCGTGCCGAGCGCCGGGCGCGCCGGGTTGCCGAGTACGAGGCCCAGCAGGAGCAGATTGCCAGAACGGAGGATTTCATCCGGCGGAACCTGGCCGGCCAGCGCTCGCGGGAGGCCAGGGGCCGGCGCAAGCGCCTGGAGCGCGTGGAGCGCCTGGAGAAGCCCGGGGAGGGGAAGGCCCTGCAGCTCGAGCTGCGTGCCTCTGAGCGCGCAGGGGAGACCGTCATCTACACGCGCGGCCTCGTCGTTGGCTACGACGACGAAGCGCCCGGCGGCGGACGGCGCCTCTTCTCGAGCCCTGATCTGCGCCTGCGCCGCGGCGAGCGGGCAGCGCTGCTCGGGCCCAACGGCTCCGGCAAGACGACCTTTCTCCGAACCCTGCTCGGGCAGATCGCGCCCCTCTCCGGCGAGGCAAGGCTGGGGTACAACGTCCGCATCGGCTACTTTGCCCAGGCGCAGGAGGGGCTCGATCCGAGCCGGACGGTGCTGGAGGAGGTGCTCGCAGCTCGCGACCTGCCGATCGGCCAGGCACGAGGTTTCCTCGGGCGCTTTCTCTTCTCCGGCGACGACGTATTCAAGCCCATCTCGGCGCTCAGCGGCGGCGAGCGGGCGCGGGTCGCCCTTGCCAAGCTGACCCTCGAGGGAGCCAACCTGCTCCTCCTCGATGAGCCGACCAATCACCTCGACATCCCATCGCAAGAGGCGCTGCAGACGGTGCTCGAGCGCTACGATGGGACGATCCTCTTTGTGACCCACGACCGATGGCTTGCGGATGCGCTGGCCACGCAGGTATGGGTGGTCGAGGGCGACAGCCTCCGCGTGTACCCCGGCGGGTACAGCGCCTACCTGGCGGCGCGCGCAGAGGAGGCTGCGGCCGAAAAGGCCGCCAGGGCTGCTCAGCCGCGGCGGGAGGTAGCGCGCTCTCCCTCTCCTGAGCGCAAGGCGGCCCGGTTGGAGCGCACCCGCGCCCGCCAGCTCCAGGCTCTGGAGGAGGAGATCGCCGCCCTCGAGGCCCGCCTCCAGGACCTGGAGGCACGGATCAGCGAGGCAAGCCTCCGGCAGGATGCCGAGCGGGTGCGGACCCTTGGCCTCGAGTATGCCGCCTGCGATGACGAGCTGCAGCAGCGCCTCGCAGCCTGGACGGCCGCCCATGAAGAAGGCAGCCAACAGACGGCCACAGGGTAGAGGCGTGCCCGCTTCGCCGTGCGGCAACAAGGGGGCTGGCAAGTGTACGTGATCGGTCTGACCGGCAACATCGCCACCGGCAAGAGCACCGTCGCCCGCATCCTGGCCGACCTCGGTGCTCTGGTGATCGACGCGGACCGTGTCGCCCACGCCACCATGCGGCCGGGGACGGCCGTCTGGGAGGAGATCCGCCGTGCCTTTGGCCCCGACATCCTCCTGCCGGATGGCCACATCGACCGCCGTCGGCTGGCGGAGATCGTCTTCCGCGACCCCGCGGCCCTCTCCCTCCTCGAGCAGATCGTGCACCCCGCCGTGCGCCGGCTCCTGCAGCGCCGCCTGCAGCGGCTGCGCCGGCGACCTCGGCCGCCTCGCGTGGTCGTCATCGAGGCCATCAAGCTCCTCGAAGGGGGGCTGCGTCCGCTGTGTGATCAGGTCTGGCTGGTCGTTGCCCCCCGTGAGCTGCAGATCGAGCGCCTCGTGCGCACGCGTGGACTCGCGCCCGAGGAAGCGGCGGTGCGAATCGACGCCCAGCCCCCGGCAGAGCCCAAGCTACAGGTGGCAGACGTCGTCATCCGCAACGAAGCATCGCTGGCCGATCTGGAGCGGCAGGTCCGTGAGGCCTGGGAGAGGCTGCCGCTCCAGCCTTAGATTCGGAAGAGCTCTTGCGTGGGAAAGGGCGTGCTCTTTTCTGCAAGGGGCTCGAGTCTGGCCTTGCGGAGCGCAACTTGCGATACCATCCAGAGATGGCTGAGATCAAGTCCAGCGATGCTGTGCTAAGGACGCCCCACCCCCCTTTCCCATAGGCGCTAGCTTAAGGGAGGCCAGCGTCCTCTCTTCCGCAAGTGCCCCCACCCCTCGGGGCATTCCCTGCTTTGCCGCTCCGGCGGCAAAGCAGGGGTTAGCCCCTCGCCCCGCCCCCGCC
>JAIMBM010000541.1 GCA_023511475.1 Anaerolineae bacterium | reverse complement strand
CCCCCCCCCCCCCCCCCCCCCCCCCCCCCCCCCGCGAGGGCCGTCGCATGGCACGCAGCGTGGCTGCAAGCAACTCGCCCCCAGGGTGGACTGCACCCCTGTGCAACACAGGCTTGACATCGTCTGCGCCGCATGGTAGATTCGTCTATACTCCAAAGGATGAGGGCGACAGCCTTGAGGCACCAAAGCAAAGGACAGAGCAAGAGAAGGGAGCACGGAGCACCGTGGCTGACGAGACACCCGCGACCGGGCAAGACGAGGAAAGCCTAGAAGGCGAGTTGCCACTCGTGCGCCTGGCGCCGGGAGAGCGCTTCTACAAGTTCTACATCGTCTCCGAGCCGGGCGTTCCCCCGGGCCAGCGCGTCGAGCACCGCATCCTCAGCAAAGAGCACGCCGACGGGTCGCTGGAGATGATCAGCTATAATGCCTGGATCGCCAACGGACACTCGGAGAAGAGTGATGTGATCCGTGTTCCGTCGCTGTCCAAGGCCCAGTTCGACCAGCTCGTCGCCCGCGTGCGGACCAAGACGGATGTACCGCCAGAGGCGATCCGCGAGATCGACCTGAGCCGCTGCGGAAGCGTCGAGGAGCAGCTTCGGGTGCTCTCCAGGCTCACCTAGCCCAGGCGCTCGCTCCTGGAAAAGCCCAAGCCCGCCCCCCGTCTCCGGGAAGCGGGCTTGATTCCCTCACCCCCTGACGCCTACGGGCCGCCCCGCCACAACGGCGATCTCCGCCTAGCTCGCCTGAGCCTCGCTCACCTGGGCCCTGAGATAGGCCTCGATCAGTCCGTCGATCTTCCCATCCAGCACCGCCGCTGTATTGCCGGTCTCGTAGCCGGTGCGCAGGTCCTTCACCAACTGGTATGGATGCAGCACGTAGGAGCGAATCTGGTTGCCCCATCCCGCGGCGACATGCTCGCCCTTTAGCCGCGCCCGCTCTTCCTCTCGCTTCCGCTGCTCGAGGTCATACAGGCGCGCCCTCAGCACGCGCATTGCCACCTCGCGGTTCTGAACCTGCGACCGCTCATTCTGACAGCTCACCACGATCCCGGTCGGCAGGTGCGTGATGCGCACCGCGGTCGAGTTCTTCTGCACGTTCTGCCCGCCGTGGCCCGCTGCCCGGAAGACGTCGATCCGCAGGTCGTCCGGATTGATCTGCACCTCGATGTCGTCGCCGATATCCGGGATCGCCTCCACCAGGGCAAAGGATGTGTGTCGACGATGGGCGGCATCGAACGGCGAGAGCCGCACCAGGCGGTGCACTCCCCTCTCGGCGCGGAGGTAGCCAAAGGCATAGCGCCCACGGACCTCGATGGTCACGCTCTTGATGCCGGCCTCCTCGCCCTCGGAGAGGTCGAGCACCTGGGTCTGGAAACCCTTGTCCTCCGCCCAGCGCAGGTACATGCGCATGAGCATCTCGGCCCAGTCCTGCGACTCGGTCCCGCCGGCTCCGGCATGGATCGAGAGCAGAGCGTCCCGCCCGTCATACGGGCCTGAGAACAGCAGCTCAAACTCGTGCCGGCCGAGCTCGCTCTTGAGCGCCTCGACCTCGTCCGCGAGTTGGGTCAGCAGGGCCTCGTCGTCCTCGGCCCGCGCCAGCTCCAGCAGCTCGCGCGCCTCGTCCGTCCTCCTCGCCAGCCCGCGCCAGCGCTGCACGCCTTCCGTCAGCTGTGCGATCTCTTGCATGACGCGCTGCGCCGCGTCAGGGTCGCTCCAAAAGTCCGGCTCTGCGGCTTGCTCCTGCAGCCGGGCCAGCCGTTGCTCCTGTCCGGCGACGTCAAAGACGCACCATGATCTGGTTGATGCGGCGCTGCAGGTCCTCTACAGTGCCAATGAGTTCCTCAAGCATAGCTGTTCCATTTCCTTTCCTTACGTCGAGTGCTGCCGCGGCTCCTCGGCTGTCCGTGCGCAGAGCCGCCACCATGCGCAGGCTCCGACCCCTCACGCTTCCTCCGCGACCGGCTCGAACAGGCCGGCGACAAACGCCTCAGGATCGAACGGAGCCAGGTCCTCCAGAGTCTCACCGGTGCCCACGAACTTGATCGGCAGGCCGAGCTCGCGGGCTATGGCCAGGATCGCCCCGCCCTTGGCCGAGCTATCCAGCTTGGCGACGATTACACCCGTCACCCCGACCGCCTGCCCAAAGACCTTGGCCTGTGCGATGGCATTCTGCCCGTTGGTCGCGTCGACGACGAGCAGCACCTCATGCGGCGCCTGATGGACCTGCTTGGCCGCGACATTGCGGATCTTCTGCAGCTCGGCCATCAGGTTGTGCTTGGTGTGCAGGCGTCCGGCCGTATCGACGATCACCACGTTGGCACCCCGGGCACGGGCGGCCTGGATCGTATCAAAGACCACGGCACCCGGATCCGCACCGGGCTGGTGCGCGACGATGTCCACCCCCGCGCGATCGGCCCAGATACGAAGCTGGTCTATGGCTGCCGCGCGGAACGTGTCGGCCGCACCCAGCAGCACCCTGTCGCCCCGCCCAACGTGGTAGTGGGCCAGTTTGGCGATGCTCGTCGTCTTGCCCGAGCCGTTGACCCCGACCACAAGGACCACCGAGAGGTTGCGCTCGCCCGGCAGATAGGGCTGCTGGTTCTGGCTCAGAATCCGCACCAGCTCCTGACGGAGGATGCTCTCGACGTCCGAGGCCTTGCGCATCGCCCGCTCCTCGGCGCGCCGGCGCACATTGCCGACGACTTCGAGTGTTACGTCGACTCCGACATCGGCCAGGATCAGCGACTCCTCGAGCTCTTCCCAGAATCCCTCGTCGAGGTCGCCGCGGCCGAACAGGCTCGTAGCCAGCCGCCCAAAGAACGTGCGGCGCGTTTTGGTCAGGCTCTCCTGAATGCTCTTGGCTCTGCGCAGGAACACCCGTCTGGTACCATCCCTCACAGTCTCGTGTCAACGGTTGATTATACCATGCCCGGCGAGGCGCTACAAGGGCCGGATACCTGTTGCGTGTGGTTCGCCCTCGGGGTAGGCTTATCTGTGCTGCTGCCAGGACCCCCACCCCCGTGGCCCCCTCGCCCAAGTCGGCCTGCGGACCGACTTGGGC
>JAIMBM010000540.1 GCA_023511475.1 Anaerolineae bacterium | reverse complement strand
GGGTAGGGGTGGGGGCAATCTGGAAATGCAGCACATCGTGGCTCCCGCCCTGCGTGTTCCGAGCATCGGTGCGGGGCGGCGGGTGGTCCCCTCGGATGAGCACTGGAGGGCTGTCTACTGCGCCGTGACGCTGTGCAGGCCGACTCATGGGTAATGCATAGTCTCTCTGTAGGGAGGGGTGTGGTATGTTCGACAGCATCAAGCCCGGGCTGACGGGACAGAGCGAGACGGTCGTCTCCCATGAGCAGACAGCCCGACATCTCGGCTCTGGTGGGGTGGAGGTGTTTGCGACGCCGGAGCTGGTCCGTCTCATGGAGCGGGCGGCAGTGGCCGCGGTGGACCCTCTGCTCCCCGAGGGGTGGCGCACGGTCGGGGCCCGGGTGGATGTGCAGCACCTGGCGCCGACGCCCGTGGGCATGCGCGTGGTGGCGCGGGCCGAGCTGGCGGCGGTCGATGGTCGGCGGCTGACCTTTCGGGTGGAAGCCTCCGACGAGCGAGAGGTGGTCGGGCGCGGCAGCCACGAGCGGGTGATCATCGACCTGGCGCGGTTCTCCCAGCGCGTCGAGGCCAAGCGCTGATCAGAGGGCACACTGCTGCCGCTGCTCACGCACGCGCTGCAGGGCTTCCTCGGGCGGGTACTGTTCGGGCGCAGTGCGCCAGTTTACGTAACGCACCAGGTCCCGCAACAGGGAAAAGAGCGGCACCACGATGATCAGGCCCACGAAGCCCCAGAGCTGGCTGCCGATGACCAGCAGGACGATGATCACAGCTGGCGTCAGCCGAACGATCGACCCCACGACCCGCGGACCGAGGAAGATGCTTTCGAGCTGTTGCACGCCCACGAGTGCGATGAGTGCCCACAGGCCAAGGATCGGGCGCTCGAGTGCGGCGATGATCACCGTCGGGATCGTTGCCAGAATTGGCCCCAGCGTGGGGATCAGGTCCCCAACAAAGACAATGACCCCAAGCAAGAGGGCAAAGTCTACCCCCAGCAGCGACAGGGCGATGGCCGACAGGAATCCGACGATGGCAGCTACGAGGAGTTGCCCTCGAATGTAGGCGCCGAGGACATCGTCGGCGATGCGCAGTATGCTGAAGAGATCCGGCCTCATGCCCTCGGGGATGAGATCGATGAAGCTGCGCCGGTAGTGGCGTGAGTCGAGCAGCAGGAAGAAGAGCCACACCGGTACCACCAGGTACCCCAGGATCAGCGCCACGACGTTGCGCACCACGAGGATGCCGCCCACGATGCCCTGCTGCAAGGCCCGTACGATCTGGTCGCCCAGCGTGCGGAGCTGGCTCTCAAGGGCCCTACGCACGGCTTCGGGAAAGGTCTCCAGGTACCAGGCGCGCAGGTCCGTTGCCCAGGACAGGAGTGCCGCCGCGATCTGCTCGCGGTTTGCGACGAGCTGGGCGACCTGGCTGACGATGACGGGCACGATGAGGGCAAAGAATCCGACCACCAGCGCCAGCACGATCAGGTACACGAGCAGAATCGCAATGCCCCGCCCAACCGCCCGCTCGCGCAGGAATCGGGGAAAGCGGCGCTGGAGCCAGTTGACGCCGGGCAGCAGCAGGTAGGCGCCGATCAGCCCGACGATGAAGGGAGCCAGTGCGGCCCGCACCCGATACAGGACAAGCAGCGCCAGGAGGGCGACGGCAGAGTTGAATACAAGCCTCAGCCGTTGCCGCCGCGACCACGAGCGCCACTGCTCCAGCATGAGATACCCTCCGCTTGCAGGAGTCAGGGGTAGAGGCTGGTCAGAGTATACGGGGAGTGTGTTGGCTGTCAACGTCGGGTTTCCGAGAGGTGTAGTTCGAGTTGGGGGCAGGCCCATCTGTGTTGCCGATGCGAAACCCCCACCCCCAGGTCGGCCTGTTGCAGCTTAACAAATAAGACCGGTAACGAACTGCGTTACGGTGGCGATGATCCTCGGCCAGCCGAGGTAGTGGAGCAGCTCCCGCGAGCCTCGCGTAAAACGCTCCAGGAAATCCTGGGCCTTCTTGCGCAGTTGTGCGAGGTCGCCCACGAACGGGTGCACGTGCAGCACCTCCTGCTTCAGCCATCGCCACAGCTTCTCGATTGGGTTCAGCCACGTCGCATACGTGGGCAGGAACAGGGCGGTCAGCCCCTCACGCTCCCGTGCCGCCGCCACTTGTGGCAGCTTGTGCACCGGCCAGTTGTCCTGCACCAGGTAGATGACCTTGGCGTCGGAGTAGGTCTCGCGGATCCTGGCATACAAGGCGCCCAGCCCTTCGACGCCCATCTCATCCCTCTGCAGATAGATGACCTGTCCGGTCAGCGCGTTCACTGCCGCACCAATGCGCGTCCGTTTGTTGTAGCCAGGCTTGCCCCACGCCCGGGGCTGCGTCTTGCCTCTCCGGTGCCACGCCGACGCCTTGGTCGGATCTCGGTAGTAGCTATGCTCATCCTGGAACAGGAACACCACCTCGTCGGGGTGCTCCAGGGCCTCCTGGTAGGCGCGAAGGATCGCCTCCCATTTCGCCCGGAACTCTGGGTCCGGGCTGCGAACAAAGTTCAGGGCCTGCTTCCGGCTGAAGCCCAGCCGCTTCAGCACCTTGTAGATGCCCGAGTCGGTCAGGCCACGAAGCCAGGCGATGACGCGCCTGAGGTCCTGCAGGCGCCAGCGGCTACGAGGCACCCCATAGTGCCAGGGAGCTCGCCGCAGGACCAGTTCGAGCTCGTCGCGGGCGGTGTCGATGTCCCGAGGGGGAAAAAGCGGGCTTGCGCCCGCGTCCAGGACGAATGTAGAGGCCCTTGACGCCCTCTGCAAGATATCGGTTGAGCCAGCCGCGCACCGAATCCGGATCGCGAGGCTTGAGGAGGCCGTTGAGGGCCACGGAACGGGCGGACTGCCCGCCTGCAATCTTGAGGATGGCGGCGGCTCGCTCCCGCAAGTACGCCTTGGGCGCATGGTCACGGAGGTGGACAAGCTCCGACCGCTGCTGAGCATTGAGATGGACAACCCTTCTACGCACAGGAGTCTCCTAATCAAGATTGATCGACTCCATTATAGCATGGCGGGTGTAATTGGTAAAGCTGCAA
>JAIMBM010000539.1 GCA_023511475.1 Anaerolineae bacterium | reverse complement strand
CCCCTCCCCCGGCGGACGCCACGGCGTCCGCCTGGGGAGGGGGCGGGCGCTACCCCCGCTTTGCGCTGTGAGCAAAGCGGGGGCAAAACCCCAGGGGTGGGGATGCTTCACGCCCACTGCATCAGCAGGGTGACGATCTTCTTCGGGCCGGCCTGCACCGGGATGGCCCCATCCTCCTCGAGGCGCACGGCTTTGCCCTTCTCCTCGTTGAGGTTGCCCAGCCAGCACTCGGCGGGCGGCTTCTGGAAGCGTACGCGGGCCTTTACCGGCTCCTCCCTTGGGTTGTAGAGACGCAGGACGTAAAGCCCGTCGGCATCCTCGGCGGCCTTGAGCGCGCTGAGGGCGAGCTCCGCCGGCTCGATGGTCAGGAACTGTGCCGTGCGCGGCTTTGCCCCGGTGCTGACCGGGCCGGCGACGGTGCGATAGCCGGCGCGGTAGGCTGCCGCCCGCTGGCAGAGATCGGCCTGCCAGCCCGGATCAGGCCGGAAGGGGACAAGGGCGAACTCGAACTCGTGCGACCCCTGGATCTGGCCGCCCTCGCCGGGGCGCATGATGATCTTGGCAAAGGCGCGCAGGAGCGTCAGAGCAATGGTCCGTTGCGCATCGGGGCGCACGTTGACCGCCGGCAGGCCCTTGCTCAGCACGGCAAGGCCGCCCGCGTCGTCGTGCACCGCGACCAGCGACTGCTGCGGCACCATCTCGTCGGTCGTCTCGTTCCAGTCCGAGACGTCCTCCCGGTGCACGGGGCGACGGATGAGGTCAAAGGGCGCGTCGGTGTAGAACTCGTCCGCGGAGCGCCCGCTTGGGAAGAGCACGCGCAGGGCATGGTCGCGGGCGACGTTCTCCACGCGTACGCGACAGGCAATCTCGCGGGCATCATATGGAAAGTCGAGCCAGGCGGTGATCGGCAGCTCTACCTCTTCCTCGCTCCGCGAGAGCCCCCCGGGCGCCGCCGCGGCCGGCACTCGCAGGCGCCAGTCGATGCGCAGCCGGGTGAACAGCGGCCCTTCGCACTCGGCCGAGACGGTCGCCGCGGTCGCGGCGCTCGTCACCCGCCGGTCGTGGACCGGCCGGAAGTGATTCCAGCCATCGCCGATATCGCCGACGTCCTCCCAGATGAGGAGGTCGCGGTACTCGATGCCGGTCGCCTTGTCCAGCAGGTTCACCGAGCCGTTGGGGTTGACGCTCAGCCGCAGGAAACGCCCATCCCACACGCCCGGCCCTGCCGCCATGCTGCCGAGGGCCCGTCGCGGCTCGTGGGTCGCCTCGTACGTGTACGAGGTGTAGCCGCAGGGCGGCGCCTCGACCCGCAGGGCGACCGTGTAGCGGTCGACGTGCTCGTCCTTCCAGAGGCCATGTGCGACCGGGACGTGGCGCGCCTCCGACAGGCGCACATTGCAGAGCTGCGCCGGCACCGGGCGCCCCTCCGCATCGTAGACGTGGACAAAGTACCGCAGCGGGTCCTGGAGCGCTCCGTGGACCTGCAGCGGCGCGGCAGGCAGCTCGAGGTCTACCAGTACGGTGCGCTCGAGGGGGATAGGGGTCGGGTTGAAGACAACCAGGAGGTGGCTGCCGGGCGTGCCCTCGGCGACGCCGATGCCCCCGACCAGGTCGTGCAGGGCCTGCGCGGCCGTCTCATCGGCGATCATCTCGGCCTGATCAAAGCGGTACAGCATGTCCTGGTGCACCTGATCGACCGAGCAGCCACAGATCGAGTCGTGCGGGTGGTTCTGGAGCAGATGTCGCCAGGCGATGCGCAGGTAGCCGCGGGGGTACGGGCTGCCGGCATACACCGCCGCCAGCGCCGACAGGGGCTCCGCCCAGCGCTCTAGGAGCGTCTGGCAGCGGGCGTTGCGCTGCTTGAGATGGATGCGCGACGAGAGCACACCGTTCAGGACCCAGTTGGCGGTCCGCAGCAGCTTGGAGGGCTGGCGTAGCTCGCCGTAGACCATGGGCGGCTTGCGCACGACGGCACGGAGGCGCTCGAGGAACTCTTCCGGCGAGGAGTGGACAAAGCGCACGCCTGGGAAGCGCTCGTTGAGCAGCGCCAGCCACTGCGGCAGGCGCTCATCGGGCTCGGCGTGGTCGGTGCCATCCATCGCCAGCACCACGGGGGTGGTGGCGCGCTCGCCCTTGTACTGCAGGTACCGGCCCACGGCCGCGACCAGCGCCTCGGGGTCGACCGGATCTTCGGCGAAGGGAGCCCGCACATCGAAGAACCAGTCGCTGTAGCCCCAGTGCTCGGGCAGGCGCACGAGGAGGACGTGGGAGCCATCGGCGCCTTCCCAGGCCAGCTCGCTGGGCAGGCCCTCGCCGTGCAGGCCTCGCCACAGCATCGCGTTGTCGATGCCAAAGCCCGTCAGAATCTGGGGGAGCTGCGAGCTGTGACCAAAGATATCCGGGACGTAGCCGGCCTTCATCGGGCGACCGCCGTAAGCCGCCGCCAGCCGGTGCCCAAGCAGGAGGTTGCGGACCAGCGATTCCCCGGAGACGAGCGCCTCGTCGGGCTGCACGTACCAGGGACCGACGCCGATCCGCCCTTCGGCGATCAGGCGCCGGAGCCGGGGCTCGTTCTCGGGGCGGATCTCGATATAGTCCTCGAGAACGACCGTCTGTCCATCGAGGAAGAAGTAGCGGTAGTCGGGGTCTCGCTCGAGGATATCGAGGACCTGATCGATGGCGCCGACAAGGCGCCGGCGAAAGCCCTGGAAGGGCTGGTACCACTCGCGGTCCCAGTGGGCATGGGAGACGACATGCACTTCGGCGGGTTTGTGTGGCATGGGTTTCCTCCGGAAGGTAACCAACAACAGTCGCCGGCGAGCGCCGGGCAGCGCACGACACGCACCCGGTGAGTATAGGGTTTGGCGGTAGCAAGTCAAAAGCTTGGAGTGGCGTACGTGTTCAGGTTCGCGTTCTGCGCACAGCGTCGAGGCAGGACGTTGCCAACCCCGCGGCGGGATCGGCTCTGCGCCGACTTCCGGAGGCCCCCTTCCCTCGACTTTGGCCTTTCGCCGCGCGCCCCCCAACATCACGCAGAAGCCGCCGCAATGGCCCCCAGCGACCCTGTGTT
>JAIMBM010000054.1 GCA_023511475.1 Anaerolineae bacterium | reverse complement strand
CACCGCAACACCCCCTCCAGCGCAGCCTGGATGGCCCACTGAGCGGTCGGAATCGGGCTGGGGTCCCCAGGCCTCAGGTTTCCCTGCGAGAGCCGCGGTCGATCCAGTGCCATGAGTGGCAGGGGCTCGACGTGCTCACGGGAGTGCCCGTCGGCAGCCAGGATCAGCCGTGCCGCGTGGGGAAGATTGCGCGCGACAAAGCTGGGAGTCTGCACGCGCTGGTCTGGAACCGGCTCGGTCCCCAGGTCGAGCAGCACCGTGCGGCAGCCCGCCCGGTTCCCCGCCTCGATATCCGCCAGCACATCGCCGATGTACCACGAGTGCCGCAGGCTGATTCCCCACTCGGCCGCCGCTCGCAGGAGCAGCCCAGGCTCCGGCTTGCGGCACAGGCAGCGACATCTGTAGCCGACCCTCAGCCCATCCGGGTGGTGCGGGCAGTAGTAGATGGCCTGCAACGTCACACCCTCCGCAGCCAGCAGCCGGCGCAGGCGGTCGTGAACCGCCGCCAGGTCTCGCTCGGTCATGTAGCCACGCGCGATGCCCGACTGGTTCGTGACCACGATCATCCCGTAGCCCGCCTGCGCCAACGCGCGCAGCGCTGCGCCCACGCCGGGCAACAGACGAACAAGCCTTGGATCGCGGCAGTAGTGGTAGTTGTGGATCAGGGTGCCGTCGCGGTCCAGGAAGACGGCCTGCGGACGCGCCTGTGGCCTCATACTAGCCCCCACGTTCCCGCTTGCTGGGCGAGGCGAAGGCTTCGGAGACTTTGGCCGCGGGGCCCGGATGCCAGACTGTATCGAGTTGGTCCTCGCAACGTGTCACCATTCACAGCGTGAAGTAGCAAGAAACGTGCCATGTTCTTTCCAGGATGCGGGGCAAGATGCACACAGAGGCAAGGGTGTGCAGTGCACGGGGAGGAACATGAATGGGGGCGGGGGCAGGGGCAGGCTGCAGCGTCGGACTGATCGAGCAGACCGGGCCTGGCCTTTCGGACCGCGCCCGCGTCGCGTCGAGGCCACTGGGATGAGGCCCAACTGCGCGGGCAGTCGTTCCGCTCCTACCACCGGATAGCGCGCCGCACCTGCCCGCCCCTCGGCCCCAAGGGCACACGGGCCGGCCAGGGTGCCGGCTCTGGCCACATGGGGCGCGCTCAGCCCGTGACCTCGTCCCACCTCACCATGACCGACCGGTCATCGACCGTGACGACGTCGCCCTCTCTCAGCTTGCGCTTGCGGCGCGTCTCGACCTGCCCATTGACCCGGACCTGACCGGCCTGGATCAGCACCTTGGCCTGCCCCCCGGTGCCGACCAGGCCCTTGAGCTTCAGGAAGCTGTCCAACTCGATCGTCCGCTCGAGATGCGTCATCTCTCTCCTCCCGCGGCAGCCGCCGCCCATCGACGGGTTAGCTCCTGGTCGGGGCCAGCGCACTGCGCCAGCTCCGCCGACCGTACGCCGTCACCCCCGCCCTGCCTATGCGCCCCTGCCCGCGGCGTGGAGTCTGGCATCTTCCGGTCCTCGTCCCTCACCGCTGACTCTATCGCTCTTCAGCGGTCGTGTGGCGCGCCAGGCGCGGTGACGCCCCCAGCCGGGCACGCTGTGCCCGGCTCGGGGAGGGGACAAGAGGGAGGGGCGTCCCCAGCCGGCATCCCTCGAGGTCACCTCAGCGACCTGTAGATGGCGCCGCGGGTTGCGCTCCGAAAGGCCAAACTCGATGAAAAGGCGAGGGGGCTGCCCGACATGGGGCCGTTGGGTGCCTCCCAGCAGCTCCAGCGCGCACGGCCAGCGACCGCCAGGATAGTCAGGGCTACCACACAGGACCTAGCTCTCACACCCGATCCCATCGCCGTCCCGGTCGAATCGGTGCGGGTCCGGCGGCAGGACGCGGAAGCGCCGATAGGGGATATCGCCACAGTCCAGGTCCGGAGGAGGCGGCGGGATGCAGACGTCCGGATAGCTTGGGTCGCACCCCACGCGTCCCGTCCGCGTAGGCACGGCCGTTGGCTGCGGCGCCCACAGCCCCCTCTGCGCCGCCCGCGCCTCGGCCTCGAGCCCGGAGAACAGCTCCTGATAGCGGACGTCCGGAGGATAGGCGACCGCCTGCGCATACCCGAGGCGGACCATCTCAGCGTTGACCAGGAGGTCGCCGACCCACACATAGCGCAGCAGGCGACCGTAGCGGTCGGTCTCGGAGACATCCCTCTCCAGCAAGACAGCCCTGCCCTCGACCAGTCGGCGGTTCGCCTCGGCGGCCTCGGGGCCGGAAGGATCATCCGGCTCCGGCGCGTCGATGCCGATATAGCGCAGCGCATACTCCTGACCGCCGATGACAACCCGGATCGTATCGCCATCGACCACGCGGGCAACCTGCGCGGCGACGCGAAGCTCTTCGGTTGGCGTCGGGCGAGGCGTGGCCGTCGGCGTCGGGGTGGGGGTCTCGCTCGGCGTGGGACGCGGGGTAGCCGTGGCGCCTGGCGTTGCCGTCGGCGAGGGCCGTGTCGGCGTCGCCGCGGGGAGGCGCGTGGTGAGGGCGAGAGTCGGCCGCACCGCGGGCGTCCGCGCGACGGTGCCCGCCCTGCGCTCCCCAGAGCTCAGGACGGTGCAGAGCGCACACAGCAGGGTGGCGAGGGCGAGCGTGCCGCAGCCACCGCCCGCTACCGCCCACGCCCTGCCGCGCCGGCCCAGGCGCCGCCAGGAAGCTGTAAGGGGGTTCATGAGGAGGGTATACCACGTTTGCTCGCGGCGCGTCAAGCCGCCAACGGAGCCGCCCTTCGCTCACACCAGCGCCCCGTCCTCCCGCAGCAGCCGGCGCAGCTCTTGCACGTCGATCCCTTGTGGCGTGGTGTCGTGGCGCACCGCCAACGCCGCCGCCGTGCCCGCCGCCTGCCCGATGGCCACACAGGTGCCCATCACGCGCGAGCCGGCCATCCCCTCATGCGTCGCCGAGATGCAGCGGCCGGACGCGAGCAGGTTGGGGATGGCCGCCGAAAGGAGGCTGCGATAGGGGATATCGTACCAGTCGCCACGTGGCGGGTAAAGCTGGCTGCGGGAGTACAAGCGCTCGTGCTCCGAAGCCCAGAAGGGGCATGCCACCCCCTTGGGGCACTCGGCCACACACAGATGCACCGGGTAGGTGTGGCCGAGGGGGCAGTGGATGTCGATCCACCAGGAGCCGCGCGCGACTGCATCCTCGAACTTGCGGCCGAGGCGCACGTCCTCGCCGGTGAGCGCATAGGGACCGACGATCTGCCGGCTCTCGCGCGGGCCGGCTTGGGAGGTCTGCTGGACATAGCACTCCTCAAAGCCCGGAACGTTCGCCCTCAGGAAGCGGACCAGCTCCCACACCTGACGCCGGAGATAGACCTCGGCGGCGGTCATATCGCGAGCATCGTCCGAGTTGCCGCTGAAGCGGGTCATGTTGGCCGAGGTATGGTCCAGGTGATAGGCATTGCGCGCCAGGAACCCGGGGTTGTAGAAGCGGAAGCGGCCTTTCTCCATCTCCCGGCGGACGAGCTCGTGCAGCTCCTCCGCCCGGTCCCAGACCTCCGGGGCAAACCCGGCCAGGTGGAAGAACGAGCCCATCGACTCCGGCCGACCGTCGAAGGGGCGGCCATGCGTCGTCGGTGCCCCGGCGCGCACGGCCAGGTCGGCGTCGCCCGTGGCATCCACAAACACACGCCCGGCGACCGCTCCGCGGCCCGACTTGGTCTCTACCACCGCGGCCACAATGCGGCCGTCCTCGACCAGGGCGTCGGCCAGCCAGGTATGGAGCCAGAGCTCCACGCCCGCCTCGGCGCACAGCTCGTCCAGCACGACCTTCAGCGCCTCGGCGTCGAAGCGGATGCCCCACTCCATGCAGGCATCCTCCCAGGCCGGCGCTCCGCCGAGAGCATGCATGCGCTCCGTGAGCTCCCGCAGCAGGCCCTCCACGATGGGCGTGTGGCTCTGCGAAGCGGTATGCCCGAGGATGGGCGCCACCAGCCCGGCGGTTGCCAGGCCTCCGAGAAAGCCGTAGCGCTCGATGAGAACCGTCCGTGCCCCATGGCGGGCCGCGGCAATCGCCGCCGAGAATCCCCCCGGCCCGCCGCCGCAGACTACGACATCGGCCTCGGTCAGGAGGGGGAGTTCGCGCGCGGGCTCTGGAAACGTCCGGGTCATCTGTTCCTCCAGTCGGGTTGCTTTCTTGTGGCGGGTTTGGGCCACCTAAGGTATGTAGGCTCCCTGCTCCCTGAGGGTGCGTTGCAGCAGGGAAGGATCCAGCGCCTGTGCGGTCACTCCCGCGGCACAGCACAGGGCCGCCGCTGCTCCCGCCGCCTGCCCGGTAACGAAACAGCACGGCATCACCCGTGTGGAGCCCTGCATCAGGCGGTCGGTCGAGATGCATCGCCCGGCGACCCAAAGGTTGGGGGCGTCACGCGGCACAAGCGAGCGGTACGGGATACCGTAGGACTCGCCCGGCGGAAGCCTGAACGACCGGGTGTACATGGTATGATAGGCCTCGTAGGCCTCGCGGTCAGGCGACATGATGTGGATGTCTATCGGGTTGTTGTACCGGCCTATCTCGTCCGGGAAGGACCGGCGGGCGCTGAAATCCTCGTGCGTCAGCACGTATTCGCCGACCACCCGCCGGGACTCGCGGACGCCCAGCATTGGCGCCGTTGCCACGTGCACAAGCCCCTCGCACCCGGGCACATACTTGCGATAGAAGGCGACGAACTCTTGCGCCAACTGCCGGCCCCGGACCATGCCCTTGCTCAGGTCCCGGCTGTCTAGGCCGATGACGCCGAACACGTGCCCCGCGTTCAGCATGCCATGATCGTCACCAGAGAAGAATATACCAGGGACGTGCGGGTCCCACACGGTGAAGGCGCCCTCGTCGAGAGCCCGGTGAAGCGTCTCCTGCCAGGCCGGGCTGCTGACGAAGGCGCGATACGCTTCATAGTCGACATTGACGACGTACGAGCACAGGGTCGGAGGCATAGTGCGGCCCCGGTCGTCACCCAACTCACAAGGGTAGCCGGCACGCGCGGTGAGCTCGGCATCGCCGGTGCAGTCCACAAAGCAGCGGCCCCGCACCGCGAAGAGGCCTTCTCGGCTGTGGAGGACAAGGCCCGTCAGGCGCTCGCCTTCACGGATGACATCGATCATTGTTGTGAAGAAGCGGAGCTCGACGCCGGCCTCGAGCACCATCTCGTCGAGCAAGACTTTCAGCCCCTCACCATAGAAAGGGATCCACTGCATGTACCCCTTCTCCCAGGTCTCAGGGCTAACCCGGGGTGAAAGGTACCCTCGCTCATAGGCACGCTTCAGGACCTCCAGCCCGATCCCTCGTACCAGCGGGCGCTTGCCGTCTGAGAACGGGTTGAAGGCGTTCACAAGTCCATTCGTGCCGGTGCCCCCGAGCGCGCCGAACCGCTCGATTAGCAGCACACTGCATCCCAGGCGCGCTGCCGCGATGGCAGCCGCTACCCCGGCCGGCCCGCCACCTACGACTACAACCTGGTAGCTTCCCTGGACCGGGATCGCTGCCGTGTACTCGATCGTCTCCCTCTCCATCCGTGACCACTCCTTGACTGCGCCCGGTTGGCAGCCGCCAGTCGAGCAGCATCATCCTTTCAGACCTGTCAGCGTTACACCCTGTATAAAGTACCGTTGCCCTGCCGCAAAGAGCGCGAGCACCGGGATGATCATCAACGTCGTAAGTGCCATCATGTAGTGGGTATCCGGAATCTGCCCCGCTCCTCCACGGAGCAGATACAGGCCGACCGACAGAGGCCGCAGATCCGTCCGGCCCGCCATGTACACGAGCGGACGCAAAAAGTCGTCCCACCCCGCCTGGAACGCAAAGATTGTGACCGCAGCCAGGGCTGGCTTCGAGAGGGGCATCACGATACGCCACCAGATGCCCAACTCACTGCAACCATCAATTCGAGCCGCGTCACTCAACTCCTCCGGGATTCCCTTGAAGAACTGTCGCAAGAGGAAGATGTAAAACGGATTGCGGCCAAGAAGCGCCGGCACCACCAGGGGCAGGAAGGTGTTGATCCACCCAATCTGGTTATAGATCACGAACAGCGGGATGAGACGGACGACGTAGGGCATCATCAGCGTGCTCAGCAAGAGCATGAACAGAGCATCGCGTCCTGGGAACTGGGTGCGTGCAAAGCCGTAGGCCACCAAAGCACAGGTAACCACAGACCCTAGCACGTTCGTGGAGACGATCACCATTGTGTTGCGCAGATACAGCGCCACCGGCACCCGTCTGAAAACCTCGACATAGTTGGACCACATCACCGGTCTTGGAATCCACTGTGGCGGCCAGATAGCAATCTGCTGCAGTGTCTTCAGCGAGGTAGAGACAGTCCACGCCAGGGGGACTAGCATGATCACGGACCCCGCTACGAGTACGAGGTGTGTGGCACCATCGGAAAACAGACGGGCTCTATGACTCCTTACGGCCATCTCGCTCTCCTCGCAGCACACCGTGTAGCTTCGCCGGTCCAAGCCAGGCCAACGCGTTCAGGAGCCTTCCCCGAAGAAGCGACGGCTGGACCTCGACAGGCCCCAACGAAGACCCTCCCGACACGACGCTTACGCTCAGGTGCGACCCTCCAGGCACAGACGGACGCGTCTTTGAAAGCCGGGCAGCGTTCTCTAGGAGTAGTACACCCAGCGATCCGATGTGCGGTTGACGATGGCGGTGAGCGTCAGCACGACGACAAAGAGCACCACTGCCAGGGCTGCTGCATAGCCCATACGGAAATAGCGAAACGCGTGGTTGTAGAGGTGGAGCATGTAGAACAGCGTCGCATTGAAGGGACCACCGCCGGTCATGATGAACGCGCTGTTGAACACCTGGAAAGCGTTGATCAAGCCCATCATCAGGTTGAAGAAGATGGTCGGTGTCATGAGGGGAACTGTGACGCCTACCAGCCGCTGCCACCCGCTTGCACCATCGATCTCAGCCGCCTCGTATAGCTCCTGTGGCACACCTTGCAGGCCGGCCAGATAGATCACCATGCTGCTGCCCATGCCCCAGAGGCTCATGATGATCAGTGCAGGTTTGGCCCAGGCCGGATCGCTCAGCCAACGGACGATCGGCAGGTGCAGGAACTCAAGGACCCAGTTCAGGATACCGCGGCGCGTCTCAAAGATAAAGGTCCAGACTATCGTGGCGGCCACTGTCGGTACGACGGATGGCAGGTAGTAAATGGTGCGATAGAGCGTAGTGCCACGAATCCTGCGGTTCAGCAGCAGCGCGACTGAGAACGCGGTCACGATGCCGATGGGCACGCTGAACCCGATGTAGTATAGCGTGTTCGTGACCGCTTTCCAGAAGAGCGGATCACGCGTGAACGCCTCCCTGTAGTTGGCAAGCCCGACGAAGCGGGTTGGACTGCCGGTGATCGACCAGTCCGTGAAGCTGTGGTAGAACCCCGAGAAGATCGGGATGGCGTCAAAGGCAACGAAGGCGAGCAGCCAGGGAGCAACGAACGCAAGGCCGACCCAGCGGCGAAGCCAGCCCCTCGAGGGGCGGGGGCGGGCCGCCGCGGCCCGCCCCGCCACAGGCATGCGCCCAATCATGAGCGCTTGCTCCAGTACTCATCAACGACTGCCTGCGCCTCCCTCGCTGCGTCCTGCAGCGCCTGGGCAGGCGTCTTCTCGCCAAACATGGCCGACTGCACACCCTGGTTCAGGATGTCTCGCACGCGGGCATGCTCAGGCATGATCTGCACCGATACATCGGTCTTGAGCGCCTCGAGCACCTTATCCCAGTGAACGTTGGCGTCGTAGTATAGCTGGGCCTCGTTGCACGCCTTGAGCGGCGATGGGCGCCCCTGCTGCTGCATGAACCAGCAGCCACCGTCCTCGTCGTAGGTGATCTTGCGAACCCACTTGAAGGCGGCGTCCCGCACCTCAGGCTTGAGGACCTTGGGAATGACATAGCTCCAGGCAAAGGCCTCGCCCGCCAGGCCTTGGGACTTGGCATTGGGATTAGCGCCGTTGAACGGCCTTGGCCCCATGTCCCACTTCATGTCGGGCTTGTAGGTCTTCATGTGGAAGAAGATGGAGACATTCGGGAAGTTGATGAGTTGCTTGTCGTTGTACCAGGGCTGGGCCTCAGTAGCTTCCCCGGGGCCGGCGAAAAAGTCGGTGACGTTTTGCACGCCCCCGTTAATCTCGTTTGTGAAGCGGACCATCCAGTCGAGGGTTTGGATTCCCTCTTCTGAGGCGAAGGTGACCTGCCTGAGGTCCTCGCTGTAGACGGAACCATTGTTGCAGTACAGCCACGCCAGGAAATCCGAAGCGCCGGTCCCCACAGTCGCGCCGATCTTGACGATCCCCTTGGGGTCCAACTCCGTGAACTCTTTGGCCACCTCCCAAAGCTCGGACCAAGTCTTGGGGATGACGGGCGTCTTGCCGGCGGCGTTGAACATGTCCTGGTTGATCAGCGTCAGGCACGTGATCCCGCCGCCAGTGGGCATGGGCATGGAGTACAGCTCGCCCTTCCACCACATGTTGCCTATCTCAGAGTCGTAGAAGCGGCCAAGGTCGAGGTTGTACGCCTTCACGTACTCCGTGACGGGGACGATGAGCCCATCATCTGCGAACTTGAGCAGCTCGGCTCGCGTCGCCATGAGCACTTCTGGCGGGTCGCTCGATGCGAGCGCGGTCAGTAGGTTCTCCTCACGGCGTTCGAAAGGCTGCACCAGGTTCTGGACCTTGATGCCGGGATTCTGCTCCTCGAAGCGTGCGATGATCTGGTTCATCAACTCTTCGCGGGCTGCACCCCATACGTTCCAGAAACGAATGGTGATTGCCTCCTTGGGAGCAGGAGTCGCCGACACCGGAGTTGCGGAGGGCGCCTCTTGAGCCTGCGACGGTTGAGTGGGTCCCTTGGTGGGAACGGGGGTCACTGAAGGCGCGGCGCAGGCAACGAGGCTGCACATGACACCCATGCTCGCCAGTTTCAGTAATCGCCGGCGCGATACTCGCCCGGGCTCGGCCACTGTCGAGGACATCGCTGTGCTCTCCTTTCGAAGTGCTGCAAACGCTCGAGTATGGACGAACGCCTCCGTTCAGCCGGCATGGCCCGTCACATACCACACCTCCTTCCTAACGCGGCGGCCCCGTAGTGTCCCCGGCGAGAAACTCGCACGGCACCAGGACGTGCTGTATGCCCGCAGCCGAACCGCTCAGGCGACCGATGAGGACGCGCACTGCCGCCTCGGCGACCATCTGGCGGTTCAGCCGAAGATGACTCGGCTGCTGCCAGGGGCCAACCCCCGTCTCGCAGTCGCTCAAGCAGAGCATCGAGAGGTCGCCAGGCACCCGTATCCCGACACCCCTGGCTTCTTGCAACAGGGCGCCCAGGGTGCTTGGGCTCTCGCAGACCAGCGCCGTGACGCCTGCCTGGCGCGCAACTGCAAGCAACTCCGCCGCATCCGCCACCAGGGCCTGGGGCAAGATCACCAATTCTGCGTCGGCAGCCTCGCTAACCGCTGTGCGACATCCTTCTAGCCGGTCCACCGAGGACTCCCTGTCAGGGCTGTGCTCGGCATAGGCGACACGGCGGTGTCCCAGTTCGATGAGATGACGTGTGGCGGCAGCGCTGCCGGCCGCATAGTCACTCGCCGCCCAGTCGATCTGACAGCCACTCACTTCGCGCCGACCGATAAAGACGAAAGGATAGCCTTCCTTCGCCAATCGCCGGAGCTCAGCCCGGTCTGGATACGGTCCCATAAGGATCGCCCCGTCGGCCAGTCGGAGGATGTTCGCGCCATCCCGATACACGCCCCGTCCTGTCGCCCTGTTTCCTGTGAAGAGAAGCACGTTATAGTCCTGCCGGCCCGCCTCCTCCTGAATGCCAATGAGGAAGGGGAAGTAGAAGTCCGCCGGTCGGTAGGGAAAGTCCGCCTCGTAGGTAAAGACTCCGATCAGCCGATTCGAGCCACGAGCCAGCATACGCGCCACCGGGTTCGGAGCGTAGCCGAGTTCCTCCATCGCCCGGACCACCCGTTGGCGTGTCTCGTCACTGATCGGCACCCGACCGCTGCGCTGGTTGAGCACCATCGAGACGACGCCGCGCGATACACCAGCCAACCGGGCCACGTCAGCCTGGGTCGGTCGCCTCTTTGTCATCAACAGCCTTTCCGTCGCCGGCCAATCCGCCGGTCTGTCTTCCGATCACCTCGACCATCGTCACAGCACTCTACTATCGCGCCTTTGGTAACGCGCGTTAGGTGACGCGCTTCAACTATAGCACAGATTGTGCGCACTGTCAAGAGATTGTCCCAAGGCACGTGTTCAGACTCGCGTCCACCGCATGGAGCGGAGGCAGGCTGCTGCTAGCTGCCCGTCGGGATCGGCTTTGCACCGGCTCGTCGGGGAACCCCCTCCCCCTGTCCTTCAGGGGCGGACAGTATCCATCCGCCTGCGTAGGCGTAAGGATCGCCCATCGCCGGACCCCCACCCTCGGGGCATTCCCCGCTTTGCCCTGTGGGCAAAGCGGGGTTAAGCCCCCTCGCCCCGCCCCCACACCGCGCTATCCATTACCCACAAGTGGCCCGGGGGGAGCGTAGGCGCCCATGGCCTGCGCAGCATCTCGCGGAGGGAGCCGCCCCCTCCCCTGACCCCTCCCCCTGGCGGACGCGACG
>JAIMBM010000538.1 GCA_023511475.1 Anaerolineae bacterium | reverse complement strand
GTCTGCCTGTGTACTCGGAGGCGATCAACTATCGCATGCTCGTGACCGAACTCGGCGCCGCGCCGGGCACCGGGGGGCAGGTGGCAAGGCGCTCGCCCTTTGCTTTCATGTTTCGCTATCTGGCGGGGCAGCGCGAACCGCTTGACTGGCCCGCCATCGAACGCGTGGATGGCTATCTGCTGGGCCCAGCAGATGCTGAGTTGGGCCTCCCCCGCAAGCTGGCCGTCCGCTACCTGGCCACCGACAACCTCAAGCTCTTCCCCGCGGCTGGCTCCGGCTACGCCGACATACGGGTGCCACTGGGCTGGGTCTCCTTCGGCGCCATCAGCAACCTCGAGCCGCACATCGTCCTGCTGGAGGGGCGCCTGCCCGAGCCAGCAAGCGGCACGCCTGGCGAGCCCGTGGAGGTGCTGGTCAGCGAGGCCATGGCCACCAGGCTCGGCCTGCGGCCCGGTGAGGCCTATATCGCCTTTGACGCCAACCAGAGCCTGCAGCGTGCCAACGAGTTCCTCGAGGTGCCGGTGCGCGTCGCCGGCATCTGGGCGCCAGCCGACCCGCAGGAGGCATTCTGGTTCTACGGCCCCTCAGCCCTGGCCGAGGTGCTGCTGGTGCCCACGGCAAGCCTGCAGAACGCGCTCGGCACCTCTGCCGATCGGCCCATCTACACGGCGCTTTGGTATCTGGTGACAGATGGCTCCGGGTTGCGCACCAGCGATGTCGAAGGGCTGCTCGGCCGCATCGCGGGCGTGCGACAGCGGGCGAGCGAGCTCCTGCCCGGCATCAGCCTCGATGCCTCTCCGGTCGAGGCCCTGATGACCTACCGACTGAGAACGGCCTGGCTCTCTGTCCTCCTCTATGCCTTCAGCATCCCTGTCGTGGGTCTGGTCCTGGCCTTCATTGCCATGGTGTCTGGCCTGGCGGTGGAGCGCCAACGCGGCGAGATCGCTGTGTTTCGCAGCCGCGGGGCCTCGATGATCCAGGTTTTCAGCATTACCCTGGCCGAGGGCCTCCTGCTCGGCACAATTGCCCTGGCAACAGGCTTGCCGGCCGGGGAGTGGCTGGCGGGTCTGATAGGCCGCACGCGCGGTTTCCTGGATTTCGGTGGCGAGACCAGCCTGCGGGTCACCCTCACCAGCGCGGCCTGCCGCCTCGGCGTGGGCATGCTGGCCGTGGCGGTTCTGGCACAGGCTGCCCCGGCCATCGGGGCGGCGCGCCGCACGGTGGTCAGCGCCAGGCAGGAGCGGGCACGCAGGCTGCAACCACCATGGTGGCAGCGCGCCTGGCTGGACGCCCTGCTCCTGGTCCCGGCCGGCTACGGCGCCTACGTGCTGCGCAGGCAGGGCGCCATCGTGCCCTCAGTGGTAAGCTCGGGCGTGGCGGCGTGGGCCGACAACCTTCTCCCCAGCGACCCGTTCGAGAATCCCCTGTTGCTCCTGGTGCCGGCACTGACCGCTCTGGCGCTGACCCTGGTTGTGTTGCGCCTCCTGCCGTGGATCATGGCAGCGGTGGCGTGGCTGGCCGGGCACACTGCGAGTGTGGGGGTCGTACTGACGGCGCGCCATCTGGCGCGCACCCAAGGCTACTATGCGGCGCCCCTGATGCTCCTCATCCTGACGCTGAGCCTCTCTACCTATACGGCAACCCTGGCACAGACCCTCGACCGCCACACCTACGATCGCAGCTACTATGAGGTGGGGGCCGATGTGTGCCTCGTCGAAAGCGGGTA
Source organism: Anaerolineae bacterium (assembly GCA_023511475.1). Classification (GTDB taxonomy): domain Bacteria; phylum Chloroflexota; class Anaerolineae; order SpSt-313; family SpSt-313; genus SpSt-313. Next base: position 1,349 of record JAIMBM010000538.1, on the reverse strand, counting down.
CCAGACGGCGCGCAGCGGGCTGGTGCTCTCGGGGCTTCCGGGAATGGGAGGCAGTAGCTCAGCGACCAGCGAGGCCGAGGAGCCCAGCTGGGAGGCGCTTCTGCCGGTCGAAGAGCACCTGCGGGCACCCGGCGTGGTGGCTGCAACGCCCGTGGGCCGCTACCCCGCCTCGATCTACCTGGGCGGCAGCAAGCCGACCGGTGTGCTCCTCGGTATCGACCGCACCGGGTTCCCGCAAGTGGCCTACTGGCGGCACGACTTTTCCCCCGCCAGCCTGGGTGCGCTGATGAACGCCCTGGCCCTCGCAGATGACGGCGTGCTGGTCTCACGGCAGAGCATGGCCGAGTACGGTCTGCAGGTGGGCGATCGGCTGCGTGTTGACACCATTGTGCTGGGCAGAGAATGCGAGCTCAACGTGAAGGTGGTGGGCTCTGTCGAGTACTTCCCCTCCTGGTATCCCTCGCACGGCCCGCTGCTGGTCGGCAACCTGGAGTACCTGTTCGAGCGCTCCGGAGGCTACGCCCCCTACGACGTATGGCTGCGCACCGCCCCTAACCACAGTGTTGATCATGTTGCCGCCGGCGTGCGGGACCTGGGCTTCCAGGTCTCGTCAGTGGCGGATGCCACAGCGCAGGTCCGGCGCGAGCTGCGCCGGCCCGAGCGGCAGGGCCTCTTCGGGTTGCTCTCGGTCGGCTTTGGCGCAGCGGCGCTGCTGACTGTGCTGGGCTTCTTGTTCTACGCCCTCTTTTCGTTCCAACGCCGTTCTATCGAGCTGGGCGTCCTGCGCGCCATCGGCCTCTCGGCGGGCCAGATGGTGCGCGCGTTGGCCGCCGAGCTGGCCCTCCTGCTGCTGACCGGGTTGGCAGCCGGGACGGCCATCGGTGTCTGGATCAGCCGTCTGTTCATCCCCCACCTCCAGGTAGGCAGCAAGCCGGCGGAGCTGATCCCACCGTACCTGGTGACCATCGGCTGGCCCACCATCGTCCGCATCTATGCGCTGCAGGGCTTGATGTTCCTCGTGACGCTCGCGCTCCTGACAGCGATGCTCTCCCACATGCGCATCTTTGAGGCCATCAAGCTGGGCGAGGCGGACTAGCCCGCGCTTGTCTGCCGGCCAGGGCGGCCCCCATTTCTCGACTTCCCGCGCCAGAAGGGCAGACTCGGGCCACACGGGTGGGGGTACGCTACAGCCCGGCACACCCCGATCAGGACGGGGAGCGCCCCCAACAACGGGCTGCGCGCCGTGCGCTGAACACGAGCCAGAACGGGTGCGGCTTTTCGTAACTGTTCAGACTCGCATCCTGGCAGCGCCGGCTGCCATGTGTTGCCCCCACCCCGTTCCCCTCCCC
>JAIMBM010000537.1 GCA_023511475.1 Anaerolineae bacterium | reverse complement strand
TGTTGGGTCTGGCCCGGTCCGGGCTGCTGGGTCCTGGCTCCGGCAGGTCGCTGCCCGGATGGCGGACGCCTGGCTCCCGGGGCGTGAGTCTGTGACTGCTTCTCGCCAGCAGCGACTGGTCCATTGGCGTGCTGGTTCGTTCGTTCGCCGGCACCTCGGCCCGAGCCGCGACGGCGGCTCCGGCGCCTTGGGCGTGTGCCGCCCTCTGTGTGGTCCGGCATCTCGCCTCCCAACGGCTCAGTTGGCCGCCTGTTCTCTTGTTCGGCCATATCTGCCCTCCTCATCTCCAGGGATAGGTGCCGACAGCCGCGCAGCCGCGCATGTTGCCGGGTCGCAGCCCGGGACACATCTGGCGGCTACAGCTCTCGGCGCGTGTGCCTGCCGATGGCCCGCGTGCGGAATCGCGGCAGCACAGCCGCATCCGCAGCGGATGCCGCTCCGGCGGGAGCGCGTACATCTCCGCAGTCTCGCAGTCGGCAGGCTCCTCAACTGCGCCGCCCGTTCCTGGGACGCAGCGCGACCGTGGTAGCGCGCGTTTTCAGGCCGGGTAGCCGCGCTCGATGGATCGGCAAATGATGCAAGGGTGAGGCAGAGACCTGTGAGGGGGCTGCGCGTCGGTGACGCGCATGGGAAGGGGGCTGGCAGACTGCCAGCGGTGAACCGGCCATCAGGCCAAAGGACAACAGCGGCTCGAGGGGCGCGATGCGCTCAGAACGCTGTCATCCTGTCCCTCCCTCCGATCCTCGCAGGTGCACCCATGCCGGGCTATTCAGTTCCGTCAGGAGACTCTGCCCGCACACCACTCGATCCTTTGCCTTGCAGGCAAGGCAGAAAGCGCTCCTTTCCCGGCCCCGAGTCACGATGCCGGTCTTTCGCCGCTTGTGCCAAGTGCACACGGTTCACTCGTCCCGGCCGGACTCCGGCTCGTCTTCGGGGAGGCGCTCGGCATACTGCCGAAGCGCCTCCCGCTCTTGCTCGCTCACGACCGTCCGGAGGGCATGCTCCAGACGTCCGGGCTTTAGAACCACACACCAGCAGCTGCGCCGACGACACACGTAGGCGCCGCGTCCTGGTGCCTTACCTCTCTCGTCCACCATCAGTTCGCCCTCAGGGGGCCTGACGACGCGCACGAGTTCGCGCTTTGGCCGGACCTGACGACAGGCCACACAGGTTCGCAACGGAATGTGTTTGCGACCCATGTTTTCAGCGTCTACTCTTCATAGTCATCGAAGAACAGACCACGCTGGCGGCCGGGCTTGCGCTTGCGCCGGGCGATGACCTCTCCGAGGTCCTCGTCGTACTCGAGCACCCGGCGGCGCTGCTTGGTCTTCTTCCGCGCCTTCTTGGGCTTGGCTCCCGCCTCTTCGAGCTCGTCATCTTCGAACTCGGGCTCGTCTTCGACCCAGTCGATGTCCTCGACCGGGGCCGCGATCGGCTCAGGCGGTGCGGTTGCCTCGGGCACGGGCGTCTCAGCCTCGGCCGTGGCTGGCGCCTCAGAGACCGCCGGCGCCGGAGCGATTGCCTCCGGGATTGGCGCGGCCGCTTCGGGCAGAGCCTCCCCCGCGGGCTCGGCCGGCGTCTCGGCGACTGCGGCGGCCGGCTCCGCCGCCCTGGTCTCCTCAGCGGCGGCGAGGGCCGCCTCAGCCTCGGCGAGAAGCGCCTGAGCGGCAGAAGCCTTGGCCGCGCGCTCGGCGGCGCGTGCCGCTGCCTCGGCTTCCTCGGCCGCCCTGCGGGCGGCCTCCTCGGCAGCGGCCGTCTCGCTCTTGATGTCGATGCGCCAGCCCGTCAGCTTGGCCGCGAGGCGGGCGTTCTGGCCCTCCTTGCCGATGGCCAGAGACAACTGCCTGTCGGGCACAACGACCGTGGCCGTTTTTTCCTCGGCGTTGAGGCGGACATAGCTCGCCTTGGCCGGGCTGAGGCTGTTGGCGATAAAGGTCGCCACATCAGGCGACCACTCGACGACGTCGATCTTTTCGCCGTTCAGCTCATTGACCACGTTCTGAATCCGCTGCCCGCGCATGCCTACGCATGACCCGACCGGGTCGACGCCCTGCTGGACGACTGCGACGGCAACCTTCGAGCGCTGCCCCGCCTCGCGGGCGATGGCCTTGATCTCGACGGTGCCGTTGGCGATCTCTGGTACCTCCAGCTCCAGCAGGCGCCGCAGGAAGTTGCGGTGCGAGCGGGACACTGTGATCTCCGGTCCGCGGCTGCCCTTATCCACCTTGACGACATAGGCCCGAAGCCGCTCGTGCAGCCTCCAGGTCTCGCCAGGGATCTGCTCACTGTGTGGGAGCACTGCCTCGGCGCGGCCGAGGTTCAGGGTGATGTTACCGGTACGGCTGTCGATATTGCGCACCGTGCCGGTGACCATCTCGCCTTCCCGCTCAGCGAACTCGCCGAAGAGGGCGTCGCGCTCGGCCTCCCGAATCCGCTGCAGGACGACCTGCTTGGCCGTCTGCGCCGCGATCCGGCCAAAGTTCTGAGGCGTGGTTTCGACGCGAATCGTGCCGCCGAGCTCTGCCATAGCGTCGAGCTTGCGCGCATCGGCCAGGGAGATCTGCGTGCGCGGGTCTTCGACTCGCTCCACAATCTCCTTCTCGGCGAACACACGCGCCCGGCCCGTCCGCGGGTCCAGGGTCACGCTGATGTTCTGGCCTGCGCCAAAGTCCCGCTTGTAGGCAGAGACAAGTGCGAGCTCGATAGCTTCCAGGATGACATTCTCCGGAAGCTTGCGATCTGCACATATCTGGCTCAGGGCGATTGCAAACTCGCTCTTCATACCAAACCGTGATCCTCCAGGTATCGTACCGACGCCCTGTCCTCCGGCTCCCACTAAGAAGAAAAGTGGGGCGGAACCCACTTTTCACAGGAGGACTAGCTGCGTATAGTATACCATCGTTCAGGGATTCGCGCAAGTGGTCGTAGCTGTTGATTCGCTTCCATCTCCTGTTGGCGAGCAACCCACCGCATGAACTCGGGGCTACCGGGCCTTCCGGGGCTCCCCACGGGCTGCGGCGAAGCCGGCAGCCCGTTGGGAGCCCCGGAAGGCTGCCTACTGGCAGCCCGAAGGCCAACCG
>JAIMBM010000536.1 GCA_023511475.1 Anaerolineae bacterium | reverse complement strand
TTTCGCTTCATGTCGCTCTTGTGGATCGCCCACAGGAGGTTGTGGGGCCGTCCCTGGCTGGCAGTGATGTCGATCGTTGGCATCGCGCTGGCCGTCGGCCTGGCGGTGAGCGTCCCGATCTTTGCGCAGGCGGTGAGCCGCGGCATCATGGAGGACGAGCTGGCGGCCCTGTCCCGGCAGACGGGACGCTCCGCGCTGTGCATCCGCGTGTACCTGCTGCCGGTATCCGCCCGGCCGGTGACCGCGCAGCAGGCGCAGGACCTGAGCGGGCAGATCGCCGGCATCTTTGAGCAGGAACTGGGCATCCCGGTCCGCTCCTGCCAGCTGACGATCGAGTCCATGGGCCTGATGCTCAAGTCGGCCAGGGACGGGGCCTACGGGCCGCCGGGAACCTTTCTGGGCAATGCCAAGGTCGGCTTTCTGACCGGCATCGAGGAGCACGTGCAGCGCGTATCGGGAGAGCCCCTTGGCACCCGCTCGTCGACAGATGCGGCCAACGCCTGGATGCACGAGGCCTGGGCAGCAGAGATGGGCGTTGAGGACGGCGAAGTGTTCATCATTCAGCCGATTGTGCAGGGCGCACCGGTAAAGGTGCGCATTGCGGGGACATGGCGGCCCCGAGACGTGGAGGACCCCTTCTGGCCCAGCAGCCCGGATGCGGTGTGGCGCAGCGTCCTCCTGTTCCAGCCCGACGACTATGCGGCCATGGTCGAGCCCGCCCTGGGAGGTGCGGCCGTCGGATCGCTGTCCTGGGCGGTGAACCTGGACGAGGCGCGCTTTGTGCCAGAGCTGGCGGAGCGCTACGTCAAGGGCCTCAAGCGGTCCCTTGTGCGCCTGCAGCAGCTCCTGCCCGATGCGCGCTGCGACGTCTCTCCGCTGCCGGTCTTCGAGGCTTACCTCGGGCGCCGCCACTCGCTGACCATCCTGCTCTTCGCCTTCTCAGTGCCCATCGTGGGCTTTTTGCTCTACTCGCTGACGCTCGTATCCAACGTGCTGGTCGACGGTCAGCGGCCGGTTACGGCCATCATGGCCAGCCGCGGCATGACTCCGGAGCAGCTCCTCAGGATAAGCCTGTTCGAGGGGCTCTTCCTCCTGGCCATCGGCACGCCGCTTGGGGTGCTGGTAGGCCTGGGTGCGGCCCGCCTGATGGGGCATAGCGCCAGCTTTATGCGCTTTGTGCCGCGAAGCCCACTGAGCGTGACCCTGGCGGGCATCAAGGTCTGGCTTGTCGCGCTGACGATGGGCGTGGCGCTCCTGGCGCGGCTGTGGCCCGCAATCCGCGAGAGCGGACGCAGTGTGATCGAGTACCTGCAGCATGCGTCGCGACCGGTCGAGAAGCCAGGGTGGCAAAAGCTGTATCTGGATTTTGCCCTCATCATCCCGACGGTGTACGCCTACCGTCAGCTCAAGCAGCAGGGCTCGATCGTCATCCTCGGCTGGCGCTCTTCGGGGGATGTTTTCCGTGATCCGGCGCTCTTTCTCGTGCCCGCCCTCTTCATGCTGACGGCGTCTCTCCTCTGTGCCCGGCTCTTCCCGCTCCTGATGCGCCTGCTGGACCGTTTTGTGTCGGGTCACCTCAGTCTGTCCTGGTGTGTGACGCTGCGCCAGCTGGGCCGGCAGGGCGGGCAGTACGTGAGCTCGCTGCTCCTGACCATGGTTGCCCTCAGCGTGGGCGCCTTTATGGCGTCGATGGCACTCAGCCTGGACCGGTGGCTCGAGGATCGCCTGCGGTATCGCCTCGGAGCTGATGTGGTGCTGCGCGTGGAGAACATGCCGGAGGAGTCGGGTGGGGGCCCGATCGGTGCGGCGACGACGGGCAGCGGCGTGATCGCCGAAAGCGCGATGTTCATCCCCCTGCCCAATGTCCTCGCCGTCCCGGGCGTTGTGGCCGCGACCAATGTGGGTAGCTACCGCGCCCAGATACCGGTCACGATCGACCGGCTCTCGGATGGCAGGTTCCTCGGAGTCGACCGTGTGACCTTTCCCTCGACGGCCGCCTTCCGGCCCGACTTTTCCAGGGAGTCGCTGGGGGAGCTGCTGAACAGGCTCGCCCTCCACGAGGATGGGGTACTGGTATCGCGCCAGTTGCTCGAGCGCGGGGCCCGGAGCATCGGCGATCCCCTGCAGTTGCGGATCACGCCGGATGGCACGAACTATGTCGACGTGCGGACGGTGATCGTCGGGACCTTTGAGTACTTTCCGACCGTGTACGACGAAGAGACGCCAACGGTGGTGGGAAACCTGGACTATCTCACGACGGTGGCCGGTGGCGTCAGCACCTACGAGCTGTGGCTCAAGATCGATCCGACCCGCACGAGCCCGAAGGAGTTGGAGTGGGAGATCGGTCGGATCGCGGGGTACTACTCCCGCTATCAGGATGTGCGTACACTGCTGAGGGCAGAGCACGAGAAGAAGGAGCGGATCGGCGTGTACGGGACGCTCAGCATCGGCTTCCTGGCCTGCCTCGGGCTTGCGGGCACCGGTCTGCTCATCCAGTACCACAAGTCGCTCCAGGAGCGCCTCTTCCGTTTCGCCACGCTGCGGGCGATCGGCCTCTCCCGCCGGCAGCTCGTGGCGCAGGTGCAGCTCGAGTACCTGATCGTGCTCGTTACGGGCATAGCCGCCGGGGTGCTGATCGGCGAGTGGGCCTCGCGGCTGTTCATCCCCTTCTTCCGCGTCTCCGGGGTGCAGGGGCAGCTCCCGCTTCCGCCTCTGCTCACGCTGCTGGATCAGCAGAGCATCGCCGCCATGGCGGGCGCCTTTGCCGCGCTGCAAATCGCGGCCCAGAGCGGGCTGATTCACCGGGCCATGCGCAGCGAGCTGTTCCAGGTGCTGCGCATGGGCATGCAGGAGTGAGAGGGAGGAGTTCCGCCCCCAGGGCCGGCACTGCGACGCCACGCCAAGGACGCCCCTGAACCCTCGCCCCCTACAGGGGCGGACAGCCGCATCCGCCCGATGGCCCTGGCAGGATCGCCAGTTGCGCCGCCCCACCCCTGACCCCGCCCCTGCGCCGCGGGGGCGGACAGCCCGCCCCGGCGGGGCGGAACCGACCCCCCAGCGTCCCCCCGGCACGGGGGGATAGGTCTGCTCCGC
>JAIMBM010000535.1 GCA_023511475.1 Anaerolineae bacterium | reverse complement strand
AGCACCTACAGGCTGGTGGGCCACCGGCGGCGCGCTCGTCGGCCTGCCCCTCCACCGCCCGGCGCACGAACCCGGCCGCCTCCCCGACCAGCGCCTCGTACGCCCCGCCCTCACCACGCCGGTCGGCCAGCCAGAAGCAAAAGACCTCAACGGGGGCACCAAACACGCCGCCGAGCACCTCCGCCGTGGCCGCCACCCTCCGCTCGACCCGCGACCGGTCCCCGTAGCTATCCAGCGCGCCCTCGTTGGCGCCAAAGTCGTCGACGAGGACAACGCGGCGCAGAGGCCTCTGCTCAAGCACAGGCCGCAGCCGCTCCCAGAAGGCCCCCTCCGCCTTGAGGGACCCGAGGTCGGCCGAGTTGGCTACAAGGACCGGCGCGCCCCCGTCCAGAGCCGCCGCGGCGGCCACCCCCATCGTCGCAAGCTGCCCGACGATGTGGGCCGTCGCCTCGGCATAGTGGTCCGTGGCAACGACCGTGGTCACCCCCGGCCGTGCCGCCAGCTCCCTCAGCAGCGACCCCCAGGCCGAGTCGATGGTCGAGTGCGCCAGGTAGCGGGCCACAAAGGCCTCAGCCCGCGCCCGCAGGTCCTCCTCCTCCGCCTCGAGCCCCCGCGCCTCCGCCAGCGCCCGCACCCGCTCACACAGGGCCCGAGCGTACCCGCAGCCCGTGGTGGCCGCAACCTCCCAGGTCGGATCGACAACCTCCCGCCAGAACGTCTCGAGGCTATCTACCCCCAGCTCCCACAGGCCCGACTCGACCAGCGCCTGCCGCAGGACCTCGTCCTGTGCGAAACGCACCGCGCCCAGACTCAGAGTGCCGGAAAAGTCCAGCACCACCAGCACCCGCCCGCTCACGGCTGCCAGGCCTCCAGGCGGTAGGCTGCGTCCCAGAACATCCACTCCAGGCGAGAGGAGGTGACGAACGCCTCGCGCATCCGCCGGCGGGCCAGCTCCGAGGTCTCCTGCGCCAGCGCCTCGACGATGCCGATGGCCCGCTCGACGATGCGGTCGAAATCGTCACTGGCGTAGGTGTCGATCCACTTCTGGTACGGGTTGTCCGGGACTGCCTCGCGGTGGATGTGCCGGCCGACCTCCCGGTAGATCCAGAAGCAGGGCAGCAGGGCGGCCGCGCCCTCCTCGTAGCTCCGGGTTGCGGCGGTCGCGATCAGATAGTTTGTGTAGGCAAAGCAGGCCGGGCACTGCACCGTCGTCGGCTCCCGGATGCCGAACAACTCAAAGTAGCTGGCGTGCAGGGCCCGCTCCACGACCACCGCTCCCTCGGCAAAGCGGACGAAATCGAGCGCCCGCTCGGCGGTGTGCGACCGCCCGGCCATGATAGCCAGCGCCCGGCCAAAGTCGGCCAGGTAGAGGGCATCCTGCTGGATGTAGAACTCGAACCTCTCCCGGGAGAGGACCCCTTCCGCCAGCTCGCGATTGAACGGGTGCGCGATGATCGCCCCATGGATGGCGCCAATCTCCTGCCAGAGGCTATCGACAAAGCGCATCGCTCTCTACCCCCAGTACCGGTGAAAGTGATGGACCGGCCCGTGGCCCTGCCCAAGGCGATAGGCGGCCCCGGCGCGCACCGCCGCCGTCATGTAGGCCTTGGCGCTCTCGACCGCCCGCCGCAGGCCGTATCCTCGCGCCAGATAAGCCGCAATCGCCGATGAGAGCGTGCAGCCGGTCCCGTGGGTGTTCGGCGTCTCCACCCGCGGCGCAGTGAGCACCCGGATGGACTTTTCCTCACGGACGTAGAGCACGTCTGGGCTCTCCTTCCCCCCGAGGTGTCCACCCTTGAGCAGCACCGCTTGCGGCCCGAGGTCAGCCAACACGCGGCAGGCCTCCTGCATCTCCACCAGCCCGGAGATGGACCTCCCGAGGAGCACTGCCGCCTCCGGAAGGTTAGGGGTGATGACGGTCGCGAGGGGAAGGAGCTCTGCCCGCAGCGCGGCGACCGCCTCGTCCTGCAGGAGCTTGGCGCCGCTCTTGGCGACCATCACCGGGTCGACCACGATCCGCTCCACCCGATAGCGGGCCAGCCGCTGCGCCACGGTGCGGATGACCTCCGACGAGTGCAACATGCCGATCTTGACCGCGTCGACGCCGATATCCTCCATCACGGCGTCGATCTGCTGCGCGATGAACTCGGGCGGCACGGGATAGATGCCGGTGACGGCGACCGTGTTCTGCGCGGTGAGCGCCGTCACCACCGACATCCCATAGCAGCCAAGCGCCGAGAAGGTCTTGAGGTCGGCCTGGATGCCTGCTCCGCCCCCGCTGTCGGACCCGGCGATGGTCAGCGCCCTGCGATAGGTCCTGGTCATAGGTTCTCCTTTCGCCGCGCAGCCAGCGCGGCGTCGATAGTGCGTCGCAGCGTTGCCGCCGCCTGCTCCACGTCCGGCGCCGAACAGATGGCCGAGACCACCGCGATGCAATCCGCGCCGGCGCGGATCACGCTCTCGGCGTTCGTCGCATTCAGGCCGCCGATGGCCACCAGCCGGTGCCGGGAGAGCCGTCGCACCGTCGCCAGCCCTGCCAGCCCCCAGGCGCCGAGGGTATCCGTCTTGGTCGGCGTCGGGAAGATCGGGCTCACGCCCAAATAGTCCACGTCATAGGCCTCGGCTTCGAGCACCTGCTCGACCGTCTCGACCGAGAGGCCGATGATGGCCCGTTTGCCGAGGAGCTTGCGGGCAAGGGGGTACGGCATATCCTGCTGCCCGATGTGCACCCCGTCCGCCTCGACGGCCAGGGCCACATCGACCCGGTCGTTGATGATCAGCGGCACGCCGTAGGGCTGGAGCAGCCGCTTGATGTGCTGCGCCTCCTCCACGAAGAACCGCGTCGGGGCGTCCTTCTCCCGCAGCTGCACGATCCCGACTCCGCCCCGCACCGCCGCCAGCACCACCTCCTCCAGCGGGCGTCCGAGGGAGAGCGCCCGATCCGTCACCAGGTACAGCGCTTGCATCGTCACACCTCCAGGCGCAGCCGGCGGACGATGTCGTCGCGCGTCATGTTGTAGAGCGCGTCGAGGAAGTGCATCTGCAGGCTGCCCGGGCCTGCCGAACGCTCGACCGCCATCTCGCCGGCGATGCCCATCAC
>JAIMBM010000534.1 GCA_023511475.1 Anaerolineae bacterium | reverse complement strand
GGGGGTGTGTTGGGCGGGGGGGCCGCGCGGCGCGCCCCCCGCCCCCAGACACTCAATAGAAAAAGGGCCACCTCCCCCAAGTCAGTCCAGGGACCGACTTGGGGGAGGGGGCCACGGGGGCGGGGGTCCTGGCAGCAGCACAGATAACCCTGCCCCAGGCTGAACTACCACCCGTACGCAGACCGGTTGTTGTGCGCTGGCCCGATTGCGGCTATAATGCTCACAGGAAAACCCCGTGCACACAGTTGAGGCAGAAGGCGTGCGGCAGCGAGACCCCTACCAGGCGGCGCTGGACAAGGCACGGCGCGAGCTGCAGCGGTTGGACCCCTATGTCGCGGCAGTCCGGAGTGGTGGCCGGACCCTGAACCGCAGCTCAGGGCAGGCCGTCGAGCTGACATACTGGGGACACGGCATCGAGGTAACATGGGAGACGGGCGACGTCTGCTCGCCCGCCGGAGCGCCCCTATCGCCGACAGCGCGCCTGATCGTCCTGCACTATCTCCTTACCGCCGACGGGACCCCCCTGGCCGACCGCTGGCTCTCTTTCCGTGAGCTCCCGGACGGCCGCGTGTACGACACTGCCTTCCGCAGGCGGGCCTGCCAGCCCCTCGCACGGGTCTTTGGCCAGCGGCCGGCAGCCTTTGCCGAGGCGGCGCGCCGCCTCGGCGGTGAGACCCTGTGCTTCGGGGATGCCTCGTTCCTCTTTCGCGTGCTGCCTCGCGTGCGCGTCGCGGCCATCCTCTACGCGGCCGACGACGAGTTCCCGGCCGAGGCAAATCTTCTCTTCGACGCTTCTACCCGCCACTACCTGCCGATCGAGGATGTAGCCGTGCTCGGTGGACTGGTGGCCGGAGAGCTTGTACGGGCATCGAGGCAAACACACTGAGAGACGACACAGGAGCACCCCGTATGCTTGACGATTCGGGCCGGTTCGAGTTCACAGGCGAACTGCTCGACCTGGTCGAGAACGTCTGGTGTCATTTTCAGGAGAGGGAAAAGCCGGCGGGCACTCCCATTGCACGCCTTGCCGGGCTGTTGTACGTGGTAGCAGCGCTTCGGCAGGACATCGAGGCCATCTGGTCGCTCCTCGCCACACGGCCCGAGCTCCGCGGCATTGACGTGTCCGGTCTGCTCCATGAAGAAATGGGCCCTGTCGGCGAGGATACGCTGGCCTGCCTGAAGGCCGAGATGTACCGGCGGCGCTGGCTGGACGAGGAGTAGCTACTCCCACACCAGCGGCAGGTCCTCCAGTCGGACAAGGTGAACCCCGGGGCGCCCCGGCCACCGTGCATCGGCCACAATGCGGCCAGCGGAGGTGAGCCGCGCCAGCAGGCGCTCCATCCGCCAGGGCTCCCAGCCAAAGAGGCGCGAGATCTCGTCGGCTGCGACGCATACCGCAGCCTCCAGGTACTTCAGGGTCAGGGCATCCTCCGCAGCCGTCGACGGAATCGACCGCGCCTCCTCGGCGAGCCGCGGGTACTGCCGGAGCACCAGGTCGTACACGTAGCAGTAGCCCCAGGCACTCGCGTCGGAGACGCCAACCTTGACGATCTTGAGCCCGGCCTGCAGCTCGGTGATCGCCCGGTCAAAGCGCATGCAGTTGGCCTTGCCGTTGAGCCCTGCCAGCTTGCGCAGTCGCGTCGTGGACTGTGGCCCTTCCCGCAGGAGCGCCTCGTAGACCCACTTGGCCTCCGCCGTGAGCCGGCCCTCCGCATACTCCTGCAGATAGTCGTCTTCGCCACCATAGTTGGGCGAGAGGGCATAGAGGTGCGGCAGATACGCCAGCGAGACGAGTGTTGGGCTCTTGCAGAGCACTTTGCCATAGAAGCAGACTTTGCGGGCCGGAAGGGTATCCTTCCAGTCCCACGCCGTGCCCATCCCGGAGTCGTCATGATTGCCTTCGAGGGTTCGCGCCTCGCCACAGATGGCCTCCCAGAGCGTCGGCATGGCAAAGCCGTGGGAGGTGAAGAGGAAGCAGAACCCCACGCTGTTCACAAACTCGAGCGCCTCCTCCTCGCTGCGCACCCGCAGCTCGGGCCGGCGCCGTCCCCGCACCTCCCTGAGGGCTTCCACGCGGGCCGGATCGACCGTGACGGCCATGGTCTCACTCGCCTCCCACGAGTTCCCCGATGACCATCTTTCCGACCAGCTCTTCCGGTCGCATCTGCCGGGCCCGTGTCAGCGGCACGCACTGCGTGCGCAGCGCCCGTAGCATATCGGCAGGGCTGCCCCGCCGGTTGCGCCGCCCCGCCTGAGTCGGGCACGGCGACAGCACCTCAACGAAGGCAAACCCCGGGTGCGCCAGCGCCCGACGCAGGGACCGGATGAGCAGGCGCGTGTGCCACACCGAGTATCGCGCCACGTAGGTCGCTCCTGCGGCCTCGACAAGGCGACACAGGTCGAATGGGCGCTCTGTGTTGCCCTGTGGCGTCGTGGCCGTCCGCATCCCGACCGGCGTTGTCGGCGTGACCTGCCCGCCGGTCATGCCGTAGGTCTCATTGTTGGCACAGATGACCGTCATCTCCAGGTTGCGCCGCGCCGCGTGGATCAGATGGTTGCCTCCGATAGAGGCGAGGTCGCCATCGCCGCCGATGACCACGACCTTCAGTTCCGGATTGACGAGCCGGGCACCGGTAGCAAAGGCCAGCGCCCGGCCATGGGTCACATGCAACGTGTCGGCCGCGATGTGCGGGCTCGGTATCCACCCCGCGCAGCCGATGCCGGAGACAAACAGATACCGCTCCAGAGGCCACGGCGACTCGTCAATCGCCCTCAGGATCGCCCCAAGTAGAATCCCATGGCCACACCCCGGGCAGAAGGGCGTTGGCAGAGCCTCGTCGCGCAGCAGGCGACGGATCGAGGCATTGCTCCCGGGTTTCACCGCCGCTCCCCTTCCTCGATGACCGCGAGAAGCTCATCCGGCTCGATGATCTCGCCATCGGTCCGCTGGTACCCCTCGGCCGCGGGGACGATGCGCTGGACCTCGCGAAGCACCTGCCCTCGGTTCATCTCGGCCACGATGACGCGCCGTGCCCCGGCCGTGTGCCGCGCCACCTCCCGTGCCGGGAAGGGCCACAGGGTCGCCAGTCGGAGAAGCCCGGCCCGTCGGCCCCGG
>JAIMBM010000533.1 GCA_023511475.1 Anaerolineae bacterium | reverse complement strand
GAGCGGGATCACCTCCACATACCGCCTGTGTGTGGTGTTGATGGTAGCGGTGGTTCCATGGCTCAGACAGCCGACATGCGGGTCAAGGCAGCCGGAGCCCAGCACCTCGCACGCCTTGTCGGCAGCGGCCGCAATCAGCGGCAGCCCGGCAGGGATGCCGGTCTCCTCTGCTGCCTGAGGTGTGATCTCGCCCAACACCTCGCCCGGAGGCACCAGCTCCGGCAGCACCGCGGGGTCCATCGGGACCGCCTGCCATTTCCAGTCCCATGAGGGTGCCCAGCGGAGGCCCTTATAGTCGAAGGGGATGTAGCCAACCTGGCAGCCGACCGAATCCACAAAGCGGCCAATCATGCGGTAGGTCAGGTAGCCCGATAGGAGCAACAGCTTGTGCGTCTTTGCCCAGACCTTGGGCTCGTAGGTCCGCACCCAGTTGGCCTCCGCCGCAGCCTGAAGGCTGGCAATTGTCTCGGACATGCCGGTCAGCCTGAAAGCAAGCCCCCACAGGCCGCCAACCGGCTTGAGGCCCTCCGTGCGGCGCTGATCCAGCCAGGAGATGGCCGGGCGCAGCGGTCGTCCATCTCGGCCGACATGGATGACCGTGGCACGCTGGGTCGTCAGCGCCACGCCGGCGAGCGATTCACGAGAGGCGGCATCCTGTCGCCAGAGGCCCCGGCACGCTTCGCAGAGGCAAGCCCAGAAATGGTCTGGGTCCTGCTCCGCCCACCCAGGCTCCGGGGCCAGGTAGGGTGCGAGCGGCACACGCGACCGTGCCAGCAGGTTCCCTCGCGGGTCAAAGAGAAGCGCCCGCACGCTCTGCGTGCCGACGTCGACAGCGAGAAGGCGGTCACGCGACATGTTCCCCTCCGGGCTCCCCGGGCCTCAGTGCGCAGGCCGCGCTATGGGCACGAGCCTTGCCAGCACAAAGCAGTGATCCGAGCTGCCACAGCCAACGCGCGCCTCCAGGGCATGGAGGTGCGCGGAGTGAAAGACATAGTCGATGCGTACGAGCGGCCCCGGAACACGGACGCCCCCGACCACCAACCCGCATGGGAAGGTCAGGCCGAACCCCCAGCCGGCCTCGCGGAAAGCATCTCTCAGGACCGAAACCATGCTGGCATAGCCCCGGGACAGGTCGCCCGCGTTCAGATCCCCAACCACCAGGACGGGCCCGGTGAGCTCGCCGGCCAGCCTCGCCACGTCGGCGAGCTCGAGGTCGATGTGATGCGAGTACGCTCCGGTCGGCAGCGGCCAGGGCCCTGCCAGACGCAGCCCCGGCGGCTCGGGGTGCAGGACGATGACCTGCATGGCGACGCCGCGCACATCGACCGCCGCATGCAGAGCTGTGCGTCCCGTCCCGTTGGGACGGAAACGCTCCACCGAGAGGATTGGAAAGCGGCTCAGCAAGCCGCAGTCCGCAGCTCGGGCGTCGAGGGCCATGTACGGGTAGACGGCCGCAAGGTCCTCGCGCAGCGCCTGCGATCCCGCCGGGGTCAGCTCCTGAACCGCGACGATATCCGCCCCCGCTTCCGAGATATCAGCAACGACCTGCGCAGGAAGCGCGCGTCCCGGCCCGAGGTTGTAGGTCATGAGCACGAAGGGAGACCCCGCCGCCTGCGGCCCCGGACCCAGCGGAGGCACCAGCAGCTCCCCGTACTGAACAGCAAAGAGCCCGAGAATGGCCAGCACTCCCGCCAATGCCACCCTCGACCGGCTGAGGGCGGCCAGGGGCGCCAGCACCACCAGCGGCAGGAAGAGAAACGGACCCAGGTAGCCCAGCAGCGCCAGCACCGGAGGCCACTCGGGCCATACAGAGCGCAGCCCCAGATAGGCCCCGAGGGCTACTGCATAGCCCACGCAGAGAGTTGCCGCCAGCCACCGCCACGGTCTGCGAGGCTGCTGTTCGGGGGGAGAGGACATCGCACCTCAGACCGGTCGAAGGATGGGTGCATTATAGCACACCATGGCAAGCCGGGCTAAGAAGCAGATGTTCCGGGTGAAGTTCAACTTCGGGCCAGCTCGCGCCCGGTCATCGTGCCCGGCCCCCCGGCGCCCGCCTGGGGAGGGCAGATACCTGAAATCGGGTGTTTGGCGGGGGGGGGGGGGGGGCCCCCCCCCCCCCCCCCCCCCCGCAAAACACCCTATAGGAGCGGGGGCCCCTCAGGTTGGCCTGCAGGCCAACTTGGGAGGGGGCATCGGGGGTGGGGGTCTTTGCATCAGCAGTACAGACAACCCTGTCCCGAAGGTGAACTACACCCCTGCTCCCGGCTGCACGAGCCTATTGGGGAGATAGTAGGCGCGCCGCCACAGGGAGAGGTAGGCGGACACCTCCGCCTCCCATCGCGCCTCATCCCATCCGAGCTCAGGCAGCACGATGTCCCGTATCGCGGGCAGGAGCTGCCGACCGCCTTCCGGAAGGAGCAGCCCAAGGCGAACCCGGCGCAGCAGGAGATCGTCCAGATGCTCCACGGCCTCGGCACGCGCCGCCCAGCGCAGCTCCGCCCAGAGGGTCTGAAGCCCGGGGAGAGGGACAAGCTCTTCCGCCTGAGCAGCAGCAACGACCTCGGGTGCGTCGCTGCTATACCGCCCGATCAGGCGCTGCCACTGGGCCTCTTCGAGGCGCACGCCTTCGGGTTTTGGCAGGTGTACGGGATTCAGCACAGGCGTCCTCCGGCCGGGCACTTGCAGGCCGGGGAGGCGCGACCGCACCGCCTCCAGCGCATCGAGGGCAATCAGCCGAAAGGTCGTGAGCTTGCCGCCGGTCACGGTCAGGAGGCCGGCCTCCTCCCAGATGACGTGGTCCCGCGACTCCCTGGAGGGGTCGACCCGCTCCGAGCCCACGACCGGACGAACCCCCGCAAAGGTGGCCATGACATCCCGTGCTTCCAGGCCGAGCCCGGGGAACTCGGCACGGACGGCTTCGAGAAGGTAGTCGACCTCCTCGGCACTGATCGCCGGCTCCTCGTCCAGCGGCTGCTCATGGTCGAGGTCGGTCGTCCCGACGAGAGTGATCCCCTCCCATGGGAAGACAAAAACCGGGCGCCTATCAGCCGGGTGCAGGAAGCCAACGGCCTGCGCCACCGGCAGACGCCAGGCAGGAAAGATGAGATGACTGCCGCGCAG
>JAIMBM010000532.1 GCA_023511475.1 Anaerolineae bacterium | reverse complement strand
CAGGTCCAGCACCGCGCCGTTGGCGAGGATGAACCGGCCATCGCCGGCGACGTCGTCGATCAGGCGGCGGACGTAGCTGCGGACGTCCTCCGGCGTGCCGGCCTGCAGGAGCGAGGCGGGGACGTTTCCGCCAAAGCACGCCCAGCCCGTGAACCGCTTCTTCACTTCCTTCATGTCCGTCCGGTCAAAGATCCAGACGGTGGTGCCAGCCGGGATGTCTCGGTCGGCGATGACGTCGAGGCGCTGGTTGTAGCCACCCTCGACGAACAGCCAGGGCACCACGCCTTCGTTGACCAGGCCGAGGATCAGGCCCTTGAGGGTGGGCCAGTAGAACGTCCTGAAATCCTCGTCGGACATGAACCCGTCGGCGCCCTTGTGGAGCGGGATAAAGGCAAAGACGCCGTGCTGGTTCGTGGCCCACCGCACGCCCATCTCGATGGCCAGGGGTAGGATGCGGTCGAGGGCGGCGAGCAGCTTGGCCGGCTGGCGGAACTTGTCGAGCATGATGGCCCGCGTGCCGCGCAGCGTGTCTCCGAGGGTGTCGAAGGGCGCCTTGCTGATGCCGGCCCACAGCGGGGGCAGGCCGAGGTTGGCCATGTTCCAGCCGTCGATGGCCCCTGCCGCCTGGATCCACTCCAGCGCGGCTTGCCCGGCCTCCAGGTACTTTTTGAACGCCTCCTGCACCGGTGGCAGGCCGGCCGGGATCAGGCTCGCGCCCACGAACGGCAGCTCCAGGATGTCGGTGAGCGGCGGCAGCATCGACCAAGGCTGCAGCGCCCCAAAGATGCGGGGCAGGTAGACGCGCAGGAAATAGTTGGACGGGTCGGCGATGAACTGGTCGTACTCGTCGGCGCGCATGTACTCGTCCTCGACGCACTGATAGGACGAGGTCGGAGATACCCCATGCCCCGGCCAGCGGTACAGCTTGTAGTCGAGGATGTCGAACACCTTGCCGGGTGCGCCAAAGATGCAGGTGCTCAGGGAGTCCGTCGTAAAGTCCTGGTTGAACTTTTTGAAGGCCAGGCCCAGCTTCTCATAGTCGTACATCACATCCTGCACCGTGACGCCGGCATAGGCGTACGGGAAGATGCCGACGTTGAGGGCGATGGGCACCCGGACGGGCTTTTTGAGCTGCGTCACATCCTTGAACATCTGCGTGCGCTGGCGATAGGCCCGCTCCGCCTCGGGGGTCGCGAACTGCACGCCGGGGGCCGAGGACCATTCGCTGAAGCGCGCTTCGAGCTTCTGAGCAGGGGTGAGCCTGGACCATTCCTCGTTCATCTTGCTTGCTCCTCTTCAGTACGCGCCTCGCTCGCGCGTGGCACAAGGACCTGTGCCTACCTGGTCCACTGCCAGGCCAGGGTCACTGCCGCCATGGCGTCCGCACCAAAGGCATCGGCACCCGCATAGGTGCACACCTTCTCGTCGACCGTGCCGCCGCCGACCATGATCTTGACCCGGTCGCGCAGGCCGGCCGCCTTGAGCGCCTCGACCGTCTCCTTCATCGAGTCGTATGAGAGGGTGAGAAAGCCGCTCAGGGCCACGACCTCGGGTTGGACTTCACGGACCTTCTCGACAAAGGCCTCGGGCGGCACGTCAATGCCGAGGTCGTAGACCTCGAAGCCGTTAGCGTCCAGCATAAAGCCCACGATGTTCTTGCCGATGTCGTGGATGTCTCCCCTGACGGTGCCGAGGACGACCTTGCCGAGCTTTTTGACCTCAGCCTCCTGCTTGAGGTGGGGCTTGACCAGGTCCGAGATGGCCTTTAGCATCTCGCCGGCCAGGATCAGCTCGGGGATAAAGTACTGCCCCTGCTCGAATCGCCGCCCGACGATCTCCATGGCCGCCCGGCAGTCGTCGAGGATCTGGGTCGGAGGCACGCCGGCGCCGAGCAGCTCTTTGGTGGTCGCCAGGGACTCCTCCTCTCGCATCTCTGCGATCGCGGTGACCAGCCTGTCTACCATGGTGCTCCTCCTTGGAAAGCACGCCAGCCGCGGTGACCGCCACCGCCGGCCATCACCCCGGCCGGGCGACCGTCGCCCGGCCTGCCACTACCGACGCAACGCTGCGGAGGCCCTGGGTGCTCCGTCCCGAGGGTCGGGGTACGCGGGGCGCCGCCCGGGCCCCCCGCTGCGCGTTGTGCCCATTGCAGAAGCCCGGTCCGGAAGGCCCGGGTGTCATCCATGGCCAGGGCAATCACTTCATCCGCGGCCCGCACCGTGAGGCGAAGCACGCCCTCGAGGCGGGCCCGCTCCCCTCGAGGGCCGCCTTTCTCACCTGGCTGCGTGTGCCGTTGATCTTTTCACCGATGGTCTTCATGGGGCAGCACCTCTGCGTCGCTCTCCGGCCCCATTGGAAAAAAGTCCTCGTAGCGGACGGTGCCCCCGGGCGGGATGACGACGAACTCGCCATCCCATGGCCCGAAGAGCATCTTGTGGATCAGGGCGTTGGAGCCGGGGATCTCTTCGAAGCGGAGGCCAAAGCGCTCGGCCGTCCGCCGGGCGTAGGCGCGGTAGCGCTCGAGATCATGCTGGCCGGTGTTGATGAGGGCGAGGCGAGTGTAATGGTTGAGCATCTGCCGGATGATCCGCTCGGCCCTCTCGGCGCCGTACTGTCGGGAGAGGCGCTCGTACTCGGCAAAGGGGGTATCGCCGACCTCGATCCAGCCCTTGGTGAGGTAGTAGGTGCCCGGTTCAGCACGCGCCTGCTGGCGGTAGGCCGCAGCCGAGCCGAGGAAGATGCCGATGCAGTCATCGACGCGGGGAACGACGAGGGTGCAGCGCTTTGCCTGCAGGCCGATGACGGCCTTGCTGCAGGCGCCATAGCCGAGGATGATCTCCTTGGCATCGGAGCGGTCGATCGCCTCCTGCAGGGCGCGACGCAGCCGCGCCGGGTCGACGTGGAGGCCAAAGTCCAGCGCCTCGCAGGTCACGCCGGGTGGCATCAGCGGCAGCATCTCTTCGATTACGGTCGCGCAGGCGATCACATGGCGGCTGGGAGGCACGGGTTGTCCGGTCCTTGGACATCTTGTGGCAACGCTGCACTCTTCCCTAATTCTATAGTCCCCTAGGGGACTTGTCAAATCCAGAGATTCTGTGCTATCATGGAGCCGTAATCCCGCGT
>JAIMBM010000531.1 GCA_023511475.1 Anaerolineae bacterium | reverse complement strand
AGGTCGAGCTGATCGTCACCGGTTGCCGGGCGAGGACATGCTCCGCGGCCAGCCCCTCCACGCTCAACCCGAGCGCCTCCGCGGTGACCTCCAAGAAGCGCCCGGTGCCGGCCGCACAGCGATCGTTCATGCAGAAATCCGACACCCGTCCCTGCTCATCGAGGGCGATGACCTTGCTATCCTGCCCGCCGATGTCAATGACGGTGCGTGCTCCCGGCACCAGATGCCGGGCACCCCGCGCATGGCAGGTTATTTCCGAGAGTTCGGCGTCGGCCTCACAGAAGCGAACCCGCCCGTAGCCGGTTACGACGGTGTAGACAACCTCGCGTGGGTCGACGCCTGCGTCAGCGCGCACGCGGGCGGCCAGCTCTGCCGCTACCGCCGGCCCGTCAACGCCTGCCGGAGCCAGCGCGCGGGCGAGCATGCGGCCATGCCCCTCTACCAGCGCAACCTTGACGACTCGCGAGCCGATATCGATGCCGAGGTAGGCGCTCACCCCGCCCTCCCCGCGAGGGTCTCCAGAAAGGCCTCGACGCGTGCGCGGACCTGCTCCTCCGCATAGGCGCGCGTATCACACATGTCTGCCTCGAGCAAGAGCCCCGGCGCACCCGTGGCATCGGCGAGGCACCGTCTCGCCGATGGTTGCCCGAGGGAGAAGGCCTTGCAACTCCGGTTGTTGTGCATCACAAAGCCGTCGCAGGCATAGTCCTGCATCAGTTGCTGCATCTGCCCCAGGCGGAAGCCGAGGCTCCGGTTGAGGTAGATGGTGGTGTAGACCCGGGCCAGGCTCTCGATCGGGTCGCCCTCTTCGGGCACGGCATCCCACGCGCCGGTGTACGTGTCGGTGACAAAGCAGGCACCGCGCGCTGTAAACAGGTAGTAGAAACGCGACAGGTGCGACCAGATGGCGATGTTGTCCCACAGCAGGCGATATCGCTCATTGGGGATGGCACCGACCCCGCGCTGCATGCGCTGTCCGACCTCGTCGCGCAGGCGCCGGTAGTAGGCGACGGCCTCGGCGGTGCCGCGCAAGACGACGATGGGCGCCATGTGGGTGAACAGGTCCGGTGCGTTAAGTGGCGAGGGCCTCGCGCGGCAAAAGCTCCTGATCTCCCGCCACAGCAGGGTGACCTCGCGGCTCAGCCGCAGCGCCTGATCGAAGGCCGGGCCGCTCAGGCGGTGTCTGGTCGTCTCCTCGAGCCAGTGGATTAGCTCCTCCAGCTGGGCGGCCACATAGGCCACGGCATGGTCGGGCAGGCCGTCGTGCATGTACGGTGTGTCGATGACAAAGAGCGGTGCCCCAAACAGCCTCGCGAGGGCCTCGAACCATTTGACAATGGTGCCACACGAGTTGTTGCAGCAGATGAGCAGATCGGGCCGGCCGAGCCCCTCGTAGGGCGCCGACGGGCCGCTCAGGCTCGCCCCAAGGCTGATGCGGGCGTAGGAGCACAAGTCGCGGCTGTAGCCTGCCCCCTCGGCCGCCTCGCAGAGCCAGACGGCGCCCCGCACGCCGCACATGGCGGCATAGTTCTCTGGATACACCGCGAGGATGTCCATGGCCCGCAGGAGCTCGACAGGCGCGCCGGCGTTGACCCAGGCCACCGGACGGGGATGTCGGCGGTCCAGGGCTTCGGCATAGTGCCGCTCCATGAGCCGACCCAGCTCGAGCGCCGATTCGAGCCTGGCGTACCTGGCCATCATAGACCTCCGGTCAGCAGCTCCAAAAACGCCTGCAAGCGGGTGCGCACCTGTGCCCGGCCACTGCCAGCCTCTACCTCAAGGAGGAGCTGTGGGCAGCCGGCCGAACTGAGCGTCTGTATGGCGGGGACCGCCTCAAAGGCGTGTGGGTCACAGAACTTGACCAGCACCTGGACGACGCCCTGCGCCCGAGTCCGCCCCGCGAGGTCCGCCAATCGCTGGCCGAGTGGCCTTGACGGCGCGTGCTTCGCCGGGCAGGCCCCGCGTCTCAGCAGGCGCATCGCCAGAGCGGTCCACGGGTCCCCGCTCTCGCTGGCGAGGACGTCGGCGTCCCGCATGCCGTTGCAGAGGTCATCGCCGACGACCTGCCCGCCCAGTTCGTCGATGAGCGCGGGGATCAGGGGATCGTCGATCACCGAGCCCGCGAGGAGCAGCTGCGGGCGACCGCCAGCGCGAGGCTCGGCGTCCTGTAACGTGTTGGTAAGCTGCCCAGCTGCCTCGAGGTAGTCTTCCGGCGGGAGGAGCCAGGCTGCAGCGAGCGCCGCCCAGGCGTCCAGCGCCGAGAGCCGATGGCGCAGGCCGTCGATACGCGCCCTGGCTTGCCGGATGCGGTTGTACAGCGCCAGGCTCTCCCGCAGGCTCTCGTCGGTGATCTCCCGCCCCAGCCGTTCCCGGAGGCGGTCCGCCAGGCCCCGCAGCTCTTGTTGGAGGTAGGCCTGGGCATGGGGGCTCTCGACGGCGAAGGGCTCCACGAGGGTAAAGACCTCCACCCCCGGCACCACGAGGCGCCAGATGCCTGCCAGCTCCTGCATGCTGTCGCAGGTATGGGGGAGCAACACCGCAGCCAGGCAGCCGAGGCTGCCGTCGAGTGCCATCCCAAAAAGTCCCCGTACCACCGAACAGGTGAAGGGGGCAGCCAGGTATCCGGATCGGCGGGGGGCGGGCCGGGGCGGGGCGGGAGGCGGTGGGGGCGGGTGCGGACGGGGTGCGGTTGCTGGGAGTGGGGGAAGGTAAAGCGCGGAGGTTGCGGGAGATCGCGCGCGAGTTGGCTTGTGAGATTTCAGCTGGGTGAGTAAGCTAAGGCGCGTGGAGCACAGGGTCGGAGCCTGATGGCGCAGAACAATTCCCTTCCCGGGACGACGGACCGACGACTGGCAGCGCTGCTGACGCTGCTTTCCGAGAACGCGACTATTGTGATTAGCGGCGCGCGGATTGCGCGGGAGATCGGCGTGTCTCGCTCGACGGTGTGGCGCTGGGTGGAGCGACTGCGCGAATTGGGCGTACGGGTGAAGGGGCAACCGCATACGGGATATTTTTTGGAAACAGTGCCGGACATTCTGACGCCGGATTTGCTGCGGAAACGGTTGAAGGGGAGTTTGTTCGGGAAGCGGGTGTATCACTTTTTCAAGACGGATTCGACGAACCGCGTGGCGATGGAGCTGGGCTATGC
>JAIMBM010000530.1 GCA_023511475.1 Anaerolineae bacterium | reverse complement strand
CTTGTCGGTGACCGTGACCAGGGGCAGCTCTTCGGCCAGCAAATCTTCGTAGACCTCGCGTTGCTGGCCTTCGGGGGTCAGCTGCTGGCGGAAATAGCCTTCGTGGTAAAACATCCCGATTCCGGTCAGGCTAAGCCCCAGGTCAGAAGCCGCCTTAATGTGATCGCCGGCCAGGATGCCCAGACCGCCGGAGTAGATGGGAAGCGACTCGTGGAAGCCATACTCCATCGAGAAGTAGGCATTCTGTGGGGTTTTCTTGGGGCGGGTTTGCAGGTAGTGGCGGAAGTTGGACACCGTAGCTTCTACCGCTCCCACGTAGCCTGCATTTTCGGCCAGGGCAGCCAGGCGCTCGGGGTCGGCTTCCCCGGAGAGGGCGTCGTTGACCTCGTCGTAGCGCTTGAGCAGGGCTACGACGTCCGCAGCTCCGGCCTTGACGTTATCACGTACCGACAGTTCGGGGTCCAGGCGCGGCGCGATTCCTGCAGCATCTGTGCGCCAACGATATCGACCGGCCGGTGGGCTCGGTCGTCTACACCTCGATGCTCAACGAGCGCGGCGGGATCGAATGCGACTTCACTGTCACCCGCCTGGCCGAGGACCGCTTCCTGATCATCACCGGCACAGCTTTCGGACAACACGACCTGTCCTGGCTCTCGCTCAATATGCCCGAGGACGGCTCGGTGACGATTCCGGAACCGCTGCGTCCATACATGGGTGGCATGGAGGCGATCCGGGCGAAGTAGCCTGTATCGCGCGTGCGTGGAACCAGGCGGGCACCCGGTGTCGTGCGGACCTGCGCCAGACTTCGGAGAGGACGGGCGCCGACCCGGATTTGCTTGACAGACTCCGGAGTACCTGTGAACCTTGCGAAAGATACCCTGCCGTGGTAGAATCAATAGGCGCATAGACTTTCGGGAATGAGCATCAGACTCATCGGTCGTTAGAGTATTCGGAAAATGTGCGAGTGAGAACGGAAGAGAGTGAAGGAGATTTAGCGAGAAAAGCGCCCGTAGCTCAGCCCGGACAGAGCTGCAGACTTCGGATCTGAAGGTCGCAGGTTCAAATCCTGCCGGGCGCGCCACCAGGTTTGCTGGGGCGTAGCCAAGCGGTAAGGCACGGGACTTTGGATCCCGCATTTCGTAGGTTCGAATCCTGCCGCCCCAGCCAGAGAATTGATGGGCCATTAGCTCAGCGGTAGAGCACCCGCCTTTTAAGCGGGGTGTCGAAGGTTCGACCCCTTCATGGCCCACCATACCATATTCGGGACTCATGGAGGACCCTTCGGTCGGGCGTTATAGTGCGGGTGTGGCGGAACTGGCAGACGCGCAGGACTTAGGATCCTGTAGGCTACCGCCTGTGTGGGTTCAAATCCCACCGCCCGCACCATTGATTGTCAGAGTCCATTTGTCATCCATCTTCTCTTCAAGGTCTCGTCAACCTTGCGCAGCAAATCGGCGAACGCATACGGCTTCTGCAGGAACGGCAGCCCGGATCGTGTGACGTCCTCGTGCCTCGACCTGCCCTCCGGATACCCGCTTACGAGGAGTATGCCCGTCGATGGTTGTTCGCCGGCCAGTCTCTGCGCGAATTGGCGGCCATCGCCGTCAGGCAGGACGACGTCGCTGATGACGAGATCGAATTTCCCGCTGTACAGCGTCCAGATTCCAAGCGCCTCGGACACGCATCCGCACGAATGGACAACGTAGCCGCTATCCTCGAGGACCCTCTCCGTAAGCGCCCTGACGTTAGGCTCATCCTCCACAAGCAGGATGCGTTCGCCGTGGCCTCGGGGCGTGGCCTGCGGAGCCGTCTTTCCGCCACAGTTGGTGGCATGGTCTGCCTGAAGCGTGGCGGCGGGCAGGTATACCTCGAATGTGCTGCCTTGACCCGGCTGGCTCCTGGCGGTTGTCCAGCCGTCATGCGCGGTGACTATTCCATAGACCACCGAGAGGCCCAGCCCGGTTCCGGTCGGCTTTGTGGTGAAGAACGGTTCAAAAATGCGTGGCATGATGTCCTCGGGGATGCCAATGCCGGTATCGCTGACTTTCAGGCGTACGTACCCGCCTGGGCGGGCGCTGCAAGCAGCCGTGCTCGGTACATCTTTCTGTATCACGTTGTCCGTCCTGATGGTGATCGTCCCCCCGCCGGGCATGGCGTCCCGCGCATTGATCAACAGGTTGGTGACCATCTGATCCATGTTTGTGGCATCTGCGTTGATCGGCCAGAGGCTATCCGAGAGTTCGAGAGTCAGGCTGATGTGCTCCCCCATCAGCCGTGACAGCATGATCACAAGATCCCTGACATGCTGGTTCAGGTCGAGGACTCTCTTGTCCTGTGGTTGTTGTCGCGTGAACAGCAGGATTTGCCGGACCAGACCCGCTGCCTTGTCTGCAGCGATGCGAGCTTGTTTCAGTAGGCGGCCCGACGCGGTATCCTCAGGGTTCTCGAGGTGGCACAATTCGATACACCCTCGAATGATGAGCAACTGGTTGTTGAGATCGTGCGCGAGGCCCCCCGCCAGCTGGCCGATGGTCTCCAGTTTTTGTGCCTGCAGGATTTGTTGTGTGAGCACCGCGCTTGGTCGGTGCCGGTGGGCTGTCACTACAGGTGGAACGCAAGGCAGGCATCCTTGTGCGGGACCAGTGTTGTCGGACAGTGCCTCCAATCCAGTGCCGGCACATTTGTCACCGACCGGATGCGGCGCACCCATACCCGTTGCCCCCTCGATCACACAATTCCTGACAGGGCACGTCAAATATACCATGTCTGGCTCCAGATTCCTGCAATGGTAGGTGGGGAATCAGATAGGGGTGCTCAAAGCGGTTGCAGATGGGCGCCTCCCACCGGGTGCCCGGCAATACCCGCTACACCAGACGGATATTGAGGTATTTCAAGCGACGCGTTAGTATGTATGTATAGTGCCGGGTCGTCCTGTGCGGTATGGAATCTGCATGATGTGGGACCCGCGCAACATGTACTCGGGACGAGTCCAGGGGGGTGATTCGTCGCCTTGCGTCTGCTGCCGGCCAACATGGTCCAACCAGGTATGAGGCTTGCCCGATCAGTAGTGGATCCTGACGGTCGCCTGGTTCTTGCCGCGGGGACTACGCTGCGACAGCGATACCTCGACCTGCTTCTCGAGCAGGGCTATAC
>JAIMBM010000529.1 GCA_023511475.1 Anaerolineae bacterium | reverse complement strand
ATACTGGGGCGTTGGGTCCCATCCCGGTGGCGTCTGCACAATGTCGAGGGGCGCGCTGCGAAAGGCCAAAGTTGAGCCCCTCCTACATGTATCCCCCGCCCCCGCCGCGGCGGGGGCGGGGCGAGGGGTGGGGGTGATTGTAGATGGAAGCACGCTGCCGCTCCTCGATTCAGCGCCCATACTCCCGTGTCTGCTCGGCAAGGGGGCTCGGGATGGGGACAACGGCGTGGGACGGCTGCCGGACGCGGCCGGCAAGGCCGCACATGTAGCAGTGCGCGGTGACCGGCTGCGCCGCCGCGAAGAGAGCCGCCAGGGCCTCCGACGAGTGACCGGCTGCCGGGGGCTGCGCGCGAGCCAGGAGCGATATGTGCGTGACTCCGGTGTTGCAGTCTGTGAGCCAGGGAAAAGCAGGAACAGGGACGCGCCGGACTAGCCGCGTCCCGACCGAGTGGACTGGGCGCAGCGGATGCAGTAGGTGGTGAGTGGAAGGAGCTCGAGCCGCTCCTCGTCAATGGGCTGACCACACTTTTGGCAGATTCCGTAGGTTCCGGCCTCGAGGCGCGCGAGAGCTTCCCGAACCTGCCTGGCCTGCTCCTCCGCCTGCTGGAGCATGGCGAGGTTCAGCTCCCACTGGAAGATGGCGGGGTCACCACGGCCGGGGCCGTAGTCTCCCTTGGCTTCGAGACGCTCACGAAGCTGGGCAATCCGCGCTTGCGTCTCTTGCAGGTCACGCTCGAGGCGCTCCCTGAAAGCCTGCGTCCTGTCCATGATGGTACACCCGGCCTAGCTGGCCGCTGCCGGCACTTTCTTCTTGTGCCGGTACGTGATGCGCCCGCGCGTAAGGTCGTAGGGCGAGAGCTCGACAACTACCCGGTCGCCGAGTAGCACGCGGATATAGTACTTGCGCATCTTGCCCGAAAGATACGCGAGCACCTCATGGCCGTTATCGAGCTGCACGCGGAACATGGTGTTCGGCAGAGCCTCGACGATAGTGCCTTCAACTTCGATCTTTTCTTCCTTGGCCGGTCCTTCTTCCTGGACCCTCTTTCTTGCCATCCTGCCTCCCTGTTTCAGTCTCATACATCGCGAGAGCCGTGCGGAAGGCGCGCTCAGGCGCCAGGTCCGCAGGTCAAGGAAACAATGCCTCCGCCGCCTGCCCCTGCGAGCGGCGACCGGTGGGACGGGGTCACAACTCTTACCCAGGGGGATACTCAGTATACCCTTTGCCGTGTGCAAATGCAACTCGCACACCGCGCCGCGCGCCAGCGACCCTCAGCCCCGCCGCACAGGAGCGCGTCGGACTGGATCAGAACGTGCCTCCCGGGGCCCGTCGCGCGCTCGTGGACGAGGGACTGGGGCCGGAGCCGCGGCAGACGTGAGGCGGATCGCCCGCGGCCGGCTCCTCGTCATGGCCTGCGCGGGCTACTCGCCGGGCGCTCCAGCCTGATCCGCGGTGCGGGGCTCCGAACCCTCGACGGTTGCTGTCGGGGTGGCGCCGTCTGTTGACTGCGCTCTCTCCCAGGCCAGGCGCTCCTCCGGATCCACGGCCTTCAGAGAGAGCCCAATGCGTCGGTTGCGCGCATCGGTTCGCAGGACCCGGAGCAGGTGCACCTCCCCGGGGCGAACCACGTCCTCCACACGCACCGGCACCGGATCCGCCAGCTCTGTGATATGGATGAGCCCCTCGACACCCTTCTCCAGCTCGGCGAAGGCGCCAAAGTCCACGAGCTTGGTGATCGTTGCCTCGACGTTCTGGCCGGGCTGGTACTTCTCCTCGACCAGGGTCCACGGATCGGGCTGCAGGCGCTTCAGGCTCAGGCCGATGCGCCCGCGCTCTCCATCTACGCGCAGGACGTAGACGTCGACCTCCTGACCTACCTGAAGGAGCTCGCTGGGGTGATCCACGCGGTACCAGGCGAGCTCGGACACGTGGATCAGCCCGTCGGCACCGCCGAGGTCGACGAAGGCGCCAAAGCTGGCGAGGCTGGAGACGATGCCGCGACGGACGTCGCCCTCCTGCAGGCCGTCCAGCAGGCCCTGTTTCTGCTGCACGCGCCACTGGCGCCGTGCGGCCCGGTATGAGAAGATCAGGCGGTTGCGGCGGCGGTTGGCCTCGATGATCTTGAATGGCAGGGTCTTCCCGATCCAGTGGCTGAGTACAACCGTCTGCGCCGACGCGTTCGTGCCGACCAGGTGTGAGGCAGGCACAAACCCCCGAAGCCTTCCGAAGGGGACGAGGAGGCCGCCCCGGTTCTGGCCGGTGACCCTCGCCTCAAAGATCTCGCCGCGCTGCGCCATCTCCTCGGCGCGGTCCCACTCGCGCTCGATCTCTGCCAGGTAGACGGAGCCCGCGATCCGCCCTTCGCGGTTACCGGGCTTGACGATGTAGACCGAGAGCTCACTCCCCTCGCGAATGCCCGCTGCCTCTTCGGCGCCGAGCTTTTGCACGTCGCTCATGGCGACGGTGCACTCCCACTTGCCACCGAGGTTGACCGCGATCTCGGTTGCGCCAACAGAGACCACGACCCCTCTGCGGACCTCGCCGCGCCTGGGGATATCCGGGCTGTGCTGCTCGAGCGCCTCCTCGCTCATGGATGTTGGAGGGGCCTCGGCTACGGCTGACGTGGCCGACTCTGCTGACTGTGCCGCCTCGGGCTCGGCCTTTTCCGCAGCACCCTCGTCCTCAGCGGGGGCGAAGAGAGGGGCAACGGCAGGGAGGACCTTGTCTGCCAGGTCGGTCGTATCCTCGCTGTTCCCCTCGCGCGTGTCAGGTACCATAATGACTCCTTCCGGGCGCGCAAAAACACAGACGTACGATTACCTGACGTCGCCCTTGCGACGCGGAGAGTGAACGAGTACGCCCTGCGCGTCGTTGCAGGAAAGGGTTCACGACGCGCTTGCCAAACCATGGAAGAACGCCGACCTGCAGGGGCAGCTACAGGCAGGCAGCAAGCATCGAGCGGTAACGCGCCCAGGAGCCGGGGCGGCGAGCCGTGCCGCCCGGATATTATGTGCTATCTATTATACCGCCATTGGCCCCATTTGTCAATAAACTGCCGAAGTTACGCATATTGGAGGTCTCACCCGTGGGAGTCGGGTGCATCCAAGATGCATCACTGCGTGGGTTGCAGCTGGGTGTCTTGCTCGGCCGTAGCC
>JAIMBM010000053.1 GCA_023511475.1 Anaerolineae bacterium | reverse complement strand
AACCACCTCCCTCAGGATTCCCCCTTCCCGCCGCGGCGGGAAGGGGGCCAGGGGGATGGGCACGATGGGCGAGTGCTCCAACCCTCCCTACTCGCGGCGAGAGCCGAACCTCCCTGGCGGACGCCGCGGCGTCCGCCAGGGAGGGGCCGGGGGAGGGGTGCAGGGCGACGGCAGGCCGCTCCCCCTACGAGAATTGTCTCATGAACTCTATGGTCTCCTCCAGCGAACGGACGCCGGCGGTCGCGCCGACGGCGGTGACGCACAGCGCCCCGACGGCGTTCGCAAGGCGGGCGGTCCGCTCCAGGGGCCAGCCGAGTGCCACGCCGGCCAGGAACCCTCCGGCAAAGGCATCGCCGGCGCCGGTCGCGTCGACCGCCTTCACCGGATAGACGGGCAGCCGGATCTCCTCGTCCCGCGTCCGGACGTAGCAGCCCTGGCTGCCCATCTTGAGGGCCACAATGCGGATGCCATAGTCCAGGAAAGACTCGGCCACGTCGGCAGGGTCCTCACGGCCGGCGATCTGCCGGGCCTCCTCGATGGAGGGCACAAAGAGATCCAGATGCCTCAGACAGGGCTCGATCAGCTTCAGCCACCGCCCGGAAAAGTCCCACGCCGTGTCCAGCGAGGTGACGACGCCCTCGGCGCGCGCCCGCTCGAGCACCCGCGCCGCGACCTCCCCGTCGAACCCGGGCATCAGGTTGTGCCCGGCAATATGGAGGATCCCGGCCTGGCGCACGAGGTCGAAATCGATATCCTCCTCGCGCAGCGCCCCGTTTGCACCGACATAGTGGATGAAGGTGCGCTCGCCGTCCCGGTCGACCATGACCATCGTGCCCGAGGTGTTGTTCACCGGGTCGCGGACCACCCCCTGCACGTCGATCCCGTGGCTCCGCAGGACGGCCAGGACATAGTCGCCAAAGCCATCCATGCCAACCTTGCCCATGACCGCCGTCCGCAGGCCGAGCCTGGCCAGGGAGATGCCGGTGTTGACGGCGCAGCCGCCTGTGTGCAGCTCCATACGTTCCACGGTCGCCAGAGTTCCCTTGGGCGGCAGGCCGCTGACCGGCAGCGCCACCACATCGGCGACCACGATTCCCAGGCAGAGAACGTCGAACCGCTTCCCTTCCTGCCCCGCAGCCACGCTATGCTTCCCTCCTGAACCCAACGCAGCCCCTGAGCGCATGCTCCGGCGCTAGAGCATGCGGACCTGCACGCGACGCGCTACGTCCCGCACCTGCGCCAGCGAGGCGATGCCGGTGCCTTCGACCTGTGCCGTCGCCGTCCCGGCGGCGACGGCCAGCCGGACCATCTCCTGAAGGGGCAGCCCCTCGGAGATCGCCCAGGCCAACGCCGCCATCAGGGCATCGCCCGAGCCGACCGGACCGGCGACCTCCACCTCCGGCGGCGCCGCTGCCACGATGGTGCCCTGCCACCCCACAATGGCGCCCTCGGCGCCGCGCGTGAGGGCTACGACGCCGATGCCCCGCGCCCACAGCTCTTTGATCAGGCACACCGCGTCCGCTTCGCTCTCGACCGGGCGGCCGGTCAGGTCTTGCGCCTCCTCCCGGTTCGGCTTGAGGAGGAAAGGCCGTGCCGCCGCCCCCAGCACAAGGGGGCGGCCGCTCGTATCGAGGAGCGCCCGTGCGCCGCGGGACTGCACGATGTGGATGAGGCGGGCGTAGGTATCCAGCGGTGCCCCGATGGGGAGGCGCCCGGAAAAGATCCACAGATCGTCCTTCTCGACCCTTGCCGTGAGGCGCTCCTCGAGGGCATCCAGCTCCTCGAGCATGACCACCGGCCCGGGCTCGTTGACCTTGATGTAGGTGCCGGCCGCGGAGTCGATGAGGGCGATGTTGCTGCGCGTCTCGCCCTCGATCTGCACCGCCTCGCAGGGTACCTGGGCCTCCTCGAGCAGGCGCAGGAGCGTGGCACCGGTCCCCCCGCCGACCAGCGCCATGGCCAGCACCGGCAGGCCCCAGGCGCTGAGGGCTCGTGCCACGTTCAGTCCCTTGCCGCCCGCATCCAGCCGCACCGACTGGGCCCGGTTGACGGCTCCCGTCTCAAGCCGGGCGACCGTGAGGGTGCGATCGAGGGAGGGGTTGAGGTCTACGGCAACGATCATGGCCAGTCTCCTCTGCTGAGGCGCGCGTGATGGTCGAGCACTCTCTCCCCGAGCGGCTCTCCGGAGCGAATCTGCGACACCGCCTCGAGCGCGCCGGCGAGGCCGAGCGCCGCGACGCGCTCCTGCAGCTGAGCCGCCATGGGGTCTTCCGGGCTATCAAAGCGGTAGGCCGCCGCGATGGCCCAGGCCAGGGCGTCGGGCGCGACCCCGGCGCGCTCCGCCAGCCGCGCGGCACCGACCAGGCGGTCCTCCGGTGCCAGCTTGCGCAGGGGGTCGCGGGCCAGGCGGATGATGGTGTCGCCGAGGGCCCGGTTGGCAAAGCGGCGGCGCAAGTCCGCGGCGTGCGCTTCCAGCCACTCCCGCGGCACGCCGAAAGCCGCGGCAACCCCCGCCTCGGCCTCCCGCCAGGCGGCCAGGAGCAGCCGCTCGACTGTCGGGTCCTCCAGGGCCTGATAGCCGTAGACGTGGCCCCGCAGGTAGCCCAGGTACGCCAGCACGGCATGGCCGCCGTTGTGAATGTACAGCTTGCGTGCCACATAGGCCGGGAAGTGATCGCAGGCCTCCAGGCCAACGACCGCAGGCATCTCCCCCACAAAGCCCGCCCGGTCGACCGGAAGCTCCTTGTAGGGCTCGGCCATGATAAAGGCCGGGTCCGCGGCGCGCTGCTCGGGCGTGAGCAGCGGCACCATGCGGCCGATCACCGTGTCCACAAAGCCCACCCGCTCCGAGAGCCGGCCATGCAGGCTGGCAGGAAGCTCTGCCGTCACCAGGTCGCGAAAGTGTCGGGCGGCGTCCTTCAGGTTCTCACAGATGATGATGTTGAGCGGCGGGCTGTCGGGCTGCGCCAGGCGCCGCGCCAGGCCTGCCGCCACCGTCCGGGCCAGCGAAGGCAGGGCTCGCACGCCCGCCGAGGTCGCCATCAGATCGGCCCCGGCGACCGCCTCGGCCACGCCATCGCTATCCTCAGCATGGAGCGCCCGCACCGGGCCGACCCACAGCTCCAGCGCCCCGGCGTTATCCACCAGGCGCAGGCGATAGCCGCGGCGCGCGTTCAGCGCCTCGAGGAGGTGTCGGTCGATGTCGACGAAAACGACCTCATAGCCCGACTCGCTGAAGAGCTGCCCGAGAAAGCCCCGCCCCACGTTTCCTGCGCCAAAGATCAGGGCGCGCCGCCCGGTTCTGCCCATGTTAGTCCATCACCTGACCGCCGGTCACATTGATGGCCTGCCCCGTCATGTAGGCGGCCTGATCGGAGGCGAGAAAGACGACCACGTTGGTCACATCGTCGTAGGTGCAGCCCCGCCCGAGGGGCACCTGCGACTCGTACTTGGCCCGCACCTGCTCCACGCTGATCCCCCAGCGCCTGGCATACTGGGCGTAGAGCGAATCGACCCACAGCGGGGAATCGAGCAGATTCCCCGGGCAGATGGCGTTCACGCGGATTCCGTAGGGGGCCAGCTCCAGCGCCAGGCTCTGCGTCAGGCCGATGCCGCCGAACTTGCTCGCCGCATAGGCCGAGTTGCGAAAGCTGCCCCGCTTGCCGGACTTGGAGTTGATCTGCAGGATGACTCCCCGCCTCTGCGGGATCATCACCCGGGCGGCCGCGCGGGCGCAGAGGAAGTAGCCGTACAGGTTCACGTCGATGACCTTGCGCCAGGCGGCCGGATCGAACTCGAGGATATCCCCGGAGATGAGGATTCCGGCGTTGCAGACGATGAGGTCCAGCCCGCCGAAGGCCCTCACCGTCGCGTCGACCATGGCCTCGGCATCCTCGGTGCGCGTCACATCGACCCGCACCGCGAGGGCGCGGCCGGCTCCCTGCTCGGCCTCGATGGCCCGCGCGACCTCGGCGGCCTTTTCGGCCTGCAGGTCGGCAACGGTGACATAGGCCCCCTCCCGTGCCAGCCGCCAGGCGATGGCCTCGCCGAGGCCCTGCGCAGCCCCGGTCACAACAGTGCGCCAGTCTTTGAGGTGTTGCTCCATGGGGCGATCCTCCGCGCTTGCCCGCAGGCTACAAGGCCACGTAGGCGCGCAGCAGCGCCTCCTCTGCCTCGTTCGTCCACACCGGCCCCTCCGCCAGCCTCTCGGCGACCTCCGGCATCGTCGCCGGCATCTCCTCCAGCCGGGTCAGCGGCAGGTTGACGGCCTGCGGATAGACAACCACCTTCCCCGGGAAGAGCTGCGCCGCCATGCCCTCGAGGCCCTCCCGCGCTGCTTCGAGGCCACAGACGGCTGTGAGGGCCTGCCCCGGCGAGAGCAGCCCCTGCTCCGCCTTCTCCAGCACCCGGCGCAGGTCGGCGATGGCCGACCCGCTCGAGCCGACGATGCGGAGCTGCCGCCCGTCGCGGACCCCGTTCAGGTCCAGGGTGGCCAGGGTGCCCCGGTTCAGCCCGGCAAAGACGTTGAGCACGCCCCGAGGCGCCAGGTACCCGTAGGCCCGGGCTACGACCTCGGCTACGGGCGCCAGCACCACGATGCAGTCTGCCCCGCGGCCATCGGTCAGCTCGAGAATCTTCTCGCGGAAGGCCTCGGGGCTGAACTGTGGCTCGGCCAGGCACACCAGATCGACCCCGTTGCGCCGCGCCAGCGCCCCGAACTTGCGCTGGACAATGGCCAGCCGATCGGCGAGCAGGTCGGAGGCGATCACCCGGCGCGGCCCCTGCGGACCCATCTGCAGGGCGCGCTGCACGTGCATCTGCCCCATGGGGCCGGCTGCACCGATGGCCCACATCACGCTGCCCGGGCGCAGCTCGATGTCAAAGGCCGCGTAGGCTGCCGAGGGGTCGGGCGAGGCCGTGCCTCCGAGGAGGATCCGGTCGTAGTGCAGCCGCCCGACATCGACTGGCACCGGCTCCGGGAGCGGCTCGACCGAGGCCACGATCAGGGCGCCTCCCGTGGCCACAAGGCCCATGGCCGCCGCGACCGTCGCCGCCCGGTGCGGCCCGAGGAGGATCACATCGTCAAAGGCGGTTACACCCGCGTCCGCCGCCGCGCGGCCGATCTCCTCGGGCGGCAGGGTGTCGATCTCGACCACCCTCGTGCCGTGCGCGGCCGCTTGCTCCCGCAGCTCTGTGATAGCGTCGGCAGGCAGCCCGCTCAGCGCGAGGACCTGCGGATAGCCGGCGGCGAAGAGCTCCGCCAGGCGGTACCGACCGGCGGAGGAGGCACCCAGGATCAGCATCGCGCCGCCCGCCTTGGGGGCGCGGCGGTAGCGGATGGCATAGGCCGCCTCGACACAGGCCCACGGCTCGGAGAGGGCCGCCTCGGCGTATCCCCGCTCCGGCGAGAGCGGCAGGAGGTAGCAGCCCTCGTCGCCGTCGAGGATCTCCTTGCCCATGACGTTGTACTGCTGCAGCCCGCCGGGGAGCGCATAGCCGACGGCGAGCCCCCGCCCCTTGTAGATCACGTCGGCCTGCACCACGAACCGGTCGCCGACGTGGAACGCGTGCCGCCGGTTCTCGCCGACGCCGACTACGGTCAGCGCGATCTCATGGCCGAGGATGACGGGTCTGGTGCGCATGTCTTCGTAGATGCGAGGGTGGCTCTGCCCGGCCTTGATGACCTTGAGGTCGGAGAAGCACAGGCCTACCGCGTCGTGCCGCACCAGTATCTCGTCGGGGCCAAAGGCCGGGAGTGGCGCTTCAATCGGTCGCCCCCCAACGCCAAGGTTCTCGAAACCTGCACCGTAGAGGGGCCACACCTTGTGCGTTGAGGGCAGCGGGCCACTGCCACGGCGGTAGCGCTCCAGCCTGTCATCGCCCATCGGTACACCTCCCATGCCGCGCGGCCGGACCTCAAGGACAGGTGCGGTACGCGGCAACTAATGGTCTCGGACCATCCGGGCAGGCCTTGACCCGGCCCACCCCGACGCAACGACACCTCTACACCAGCAGGACCTCGATCCCTCGCTCCCGCAGCGCAGCGACCATGTCCGCAGGCGCCGCCCGGTCGGTGATGACCCGGTGCACGGTGCTCCACGGCACCAGCGACACCAGCGCCACCCGTCCCCATTTGCTCGAGTCGGCGACGACGTTCACCTCCCGGGAGGAGCCGATCAGCGCCCGCTTGAGCTCCACCTCATACGAGCTGACGTCCGTCAGGCCATCGAGGGTAAGGCCGCGCACCCCGAAGAACCCCTTGCCGGCGTTGCACCTGGCGAGGGTCTCGGTGCCCAGGCCACCCACGAGGGAGATAGTGTTCAGGTCCAGCACGCCGCCCGGCATGACCACGGTGATCCCGGGCGAGTCGATCAGGTGCAGGGCGACCATGAGCGAACTCGTGATCACCGTCAGCTCGCGCCGGTTGCGGATATGGCGGGCAATCTCCAGGGCGGTAGTGGAGGCATCGAGGGCAATGGCATCGCCATCGGCGATCATTTCGGCGGCCGCGGCGCCGATGCGCCGCTTCTCATCGACCTGCGCCCTCTCGCGGGTGTAGAAGGAGAACTCGCGGCCGTTCCGCTCCACGCGGACCGCCCCGCCGTGTGTGCGCATCACCAGGCCGCGGCGCTCGAGCTCGTCGAGGTCGGCGCGGATCGTCACCGGCGAGACGTCAAAGCGCTCGGAGAGCTCGGCGACCGACACGGCGTGATACTCGGCCACCAGGGCGGCGATGCGGGCCAGTCGCTCCTCGGGGAGAAGCCTGCGCGGGCGGGGTTCTGTCATTCGCTTGCGCTTTCTTGCCTTTGCTGTGCTTTGCTGGCGTCTATTTGCGATTCTAGCAGAGAATGGGGAGAGTGTCAAGGTTGTGAGAGGGGAACTGAACAGCACGTTTGGGCCGCCCGCCCGCCCGGTAGTATACTGCTCTTACACAACCGCCGTACCCGGGCCTCGGCCGCCCGGGTCCCCCTACAGACCACCTGGAGGCAAGCTATGGTCCAGCTTTCCGTCTGCGTGGAGATGTTCTGGCGCGACCTCCCCTACGAGGAGCGGGTCCGCCGCGTCGCCCGGCTCGGGTTCAAGGCATTCGAGTTCTGGGGCTGGAAGGGCAAGGACCTGCAAAAGATCAAGGCTGCCGCGTTGGATACGGGCCTTACCGTCGCCGCCATGACCCTCGAGCCCGGGTTCGCCCTGCTGCGCCGTGCCTACGAGGCTGAGCTCGTTCAAGGCATGAAGGAGACCGCGCGTGTCGCCCGCGACCTCGGCTGCCGCACCATCATCGTCACTACCGGCAACACGTACGACGACGAGACCTACGAGATCACGCGGCGGCGCGTGGTGCGGCACTATAGAGCGATCGCCCGCGTCGCCGAGGACAACGGCCTGACCCTCGTCCTCGAGCCGCTGAACACCCTCGTCGACCACCACGGCTACTGGCTCACGAAGATGGCCCAGGCCGTCGACATCGTTGAGGAGGTCGGCTCCCCCGCCGCCAAGATACTGGACGACATCTACCATCAGCAGATTACCGAGGGCAACATCATCCCCAACCTGACGGCCTACATCCGCTACATCGGCCACTTTCACACCGCCGGGCACCCCGGCCGCCACGAGCTGGTCGGCGGCGAGCTGGACTATCGCGCCATCTTCAAGGCGATCGATGCCGCGGGCTACACCGGCTACGTCGGCCTGGAGTACAGCCCGACGATCGACACCGAGGAATCGCTCAAGCAGGCCCTGAGCCTGGCCTGACGCAGGGATGCCGCAGGCACCCTGGACTGTGAGCCCATCGGAGGAAACCATGCGGATCGTCTTCATCGGCACCGGGGGCATCGCCCGATCCCACGCGGACGGGCTGGTCAAGCGCAGCGACGTGACCTTTGCCGGCGCCTACGACGCCGCGCCCGAGCGTGCGCAGAGCTTTGTCCGGCAGTACGGGGGGACGGCCTACGCCAGCCTCGAGGAGATGCTGGACGCGGTGAAGCCCGATGCGGCCTGGGTATGCATTCCGCCCTTTGCCCACGGCGAGCCCGAGCTGGCGCTGGCCGAGCGCCGTATCCCGTTCCTGGTGGAAAAGCCCATCGCCAATTCGATGGACGTCGCCCGGCGCATACTCGATAGCGTGCAGCGCACCGGCACCCTGGCTGCTGCCGCCTACATGACCCGCTACCGGCGCAGCGTCAACCGCGTCCGGGAGGTCCTTGCGGCCGATCCGGCGCTGCTGGTTCAGGGGGGATGGATCGGCGGCACGCCGGGCGTGCCCTGGTGGCGGGTCAAGGCTCAGTCCGGCGGTCAGATCGTCGAGCAGACGACCCACACCTTCGACCTCGTCCGCTACCTGGTCGGAGAGCCGCGGACGGTCTACGCCTACGGCGCCCGGGGGTTCGTCACCGACTTGCCGGGCTATGACGTCGAGGATGCTTCGGCCGTTGCCATCCAGTTTGAGAGCGGGGCGGTCGGGAGCCTGGTGAGCTGCTGTGGGTCGACGGCGGGGGGCGGCGTGCACCTGACGCTGGCAGCAAGGAAGCACTTTATCAGCTTCACCGGCTGGGAGCACACCGCAGTGATCCGCCGCTCCTCCCTCGAGGAGGAGCAAATCCGCGGCGAGCCCAACATCTTTGAGCTGGAGGATGCCGCCTTCATCGAGGCGGTCCGCACCGGCAACGCCGAACTGGTCCGCTCCCCCTACGCGGATGCGCTCAAGACCCTGGCCTTCTGCCTGGCCGC
This sequence comes from Anaerolineae bacterium, assembly GCA_023511475.1. Taxonomy (GTDB): domain Bacteria; phylum Chloroflexota; class Anaerolineae; order SpSt-313; family SpSt-313; genus SpSt-313. The sequence continues at coordinate 2,057 of JAIMBM010000053.1, read as the reverse complement.
CAACCGGTCTCTGGAGACCGGCCAGCCGGTCGAGGTTGCTTCCCTGGGAGGATGAGCGATGAGCAGCGACGGAATCGGCTCGAGCACCGTGGTGCAGATCGGGATCGTGGTTCGCAACATCGAGGAGAAGGCCCGCGCCTGGGCGGAGGTCCTCGGCCTGCCGGTGCCTGAGATCGTCATCACCGACCCGCCGGAGAAGGCGCAGACGCAGTACTGCGGTGAGCCGACGCCGGCCCGCGCCAGGCTCGCGTTCCTCAAGGCCGGGCAGGTCTCCATCGAGCTGATCGAGCCGGTCGGCGAGCCGAGCACCTGGAAGGATCAGCTCGACGAGCACGGCGAGAGCCTGCACCACATCGCCTTTGTGATCAAGGGCATGAAGGAGAAGACGGCCTACCTGGAGGCGCAGGGGATACCCCTGGTGCAGCGCGGGGAGTACACCGGCGGCCGCTACGCCTACTTTGACGGCATCGCCCGGCTCGGCGCCGTCCTCGAGCTGCTGGAGAACGACTGATCTCGCCGGAGCAGGTCAGAGGGGGTCACAGGCTCCTCTGGCGCGCCGCGGAACGCCAGGAGCCCGTGACCCCCATGCGGATTAGCCCCCGCCCGGCAGACTCGATCGGTGCTGAGGGACCCCCTCGGCAGCGCGGCACCGGCAGAACCCCGCGAGGCAAGGGCGAAAGTGCGTAGCGCTCGCCGGAATGGGCAGGCCCATCCGGGCCGCGCGTCTATGGGCCGCTATTGCACCTCTACCAGCTCGTACTGCCGCGTGCCGAGCCCATAGCGCTCCAGCGCCCGAACCTGCACAAAGGGGTCCTTGCCATGTATGCGCTGGAACAGGTGCCCCTCCGATCCGATCCGCTTCCCCTTGGGCAACCCCTGCCAAATGAGGTCCTCGACCCGGATCAGGTCCAGGCTCGCCTGCTCGACGGCCACGATATCCTCCGAGACGACGAGGCCGATATCGGGCAGCAGGGCCGGCGTGGTGAGCCCCCAGCAGTCGCACAGATAGGTCATGTGCAGCAAAAAGTTGATAAAGAGCACCCGCCCCGGGGCAAAGGAGGAGAGCACCGCCCTGGTTGAGAGCGCCATCCCCTCCTGGAAATCGGCAAAGGCCTCGGCATCGATGGTGATCGCTCCCTCGGGGCAGGCGTTGGCGCAGTGCTGGCAGTAGTGGCAGGCCTCATAGTCGATGTGATAGGTGCCCTGCTCGTCAAAGCGGTTGGCACCGTAGCGGCAGGCCTCGAGGCAGGACTCACAGTGGGTGCATCGCTCTTCCTGCCAGGTGAGCCCTCCCTGCAGCGCATGGATTTGCGAGCGCGTTGCCGCCGTCACACACCCCATCGCCAGGTTCTTGCAGGCGCCACCATGGCCGCAGGCGCCATGGCCCTTGACGTGTGAGAGGTCGATCAGCACCTCAGAATCCCGTATCTCCCCGGCCACCTGTATCTCCCGCAGACTTTTGTACTCGACCGGGACCGGGTAGAAGTAGCGGTCCGCCTTGCCGGTAGCCGGGAGGATCGGCGCTCCCAGGACCTCTGCCGTGTAGCCCCGGGCGACGGCCTCCGTCGTGGCCCAGGGCACATCGGTGACAAAGACATCCCCGCCCGCCTCCTTCAACTTTTGGATCAGCAGGCGCACGAACAGGGGCGGTATAGTGCTGTAGCCCAGGTTTCCGCCGAGGTGCATCTTGACGGCGACCCGCCGGCCTTTCACCATATCCGTCAGCGGATAGCGCTCCAGCACGCGGAGAAACCTGGCGGGAAGCGTGGCATCGGGGTCAATGCGGTCAAAGGCGACCGAGGCAAAGTAGACCGTGGCAGACATGAGGACCTCCATAGATGACAGACAACGGACCGCAAGCGGCCGAAAGGCTCGGCCCGCTCACCGGCGCGTGCCGCGGACCAAGCGCCCGCGGAGTATGCCGCGAGGAGAGATACCTGTCAACCTTCGGGAGGTTGAGACCGGGGCTTTTACAAAGTTGGTCAGGTAGGGCCAGGTATACGGAGTATCAGATCGAGCGCAATATCCACGTTACCATCGTAGAATCGCCGGGCCTT
>JAIMBM010000528.1 GCA_023511475.1 Anaerolineae bacterium | reverse complement strand
CCCCCCCCACCCCCGCGTGGGGGGGGGGGGGTAGGGGGGCCGGGGAGGGTGGGGTACCGCTCCCGCAAGGGCTGAGGGACGACGATTGGGGCAGCCCGTCGTGCCGGGGGACAGGAGGGTCAGAGGGGCACCATCCGAGGAGCCGCGTGCCTCTGGAACTGGGGCAACCACTCCTGCTCTGCTTCCAGCATCTCGTCGGCGAGCTCGTGGGCCTGTGCGGGAGTGAGAATGGCAGAGGTCAGCGGGTCGATGGCGAGGGCGCGGCGGACAGCTTTGCGGCTGCCGGTGAGGGCAGCCTCAACGGCAAGGGTCTGCACGTTGATGCTCCAGCGATCGATGGCCGCACAGTGCTCGGGAAGTGCGCCGACGTGACAGGGGTGCACGCCGAGAGCGTCGACCATGCACGGAACCTCGACGCAGCAGCCGCGAGGAAGGTTCGTAATGAGATCCTCGTTCTTCACATTAAGGTTGAATCGCCGCGGCACGTTCGTCTCGAGCGAGTCGATGATGTACGACGCGTACTCGTGGCTGCGGCGCATCGGCAATGGCTGGAAAGTGCTGAGCTGTGTCTCGATAGCCTGCCGCTGCTCGGACAGGCCGTCTCGATACATGGCGAGATAGTCCTTCGGCTGCGGCAGGTACGTGGCGAGCATCTCCGGCGTCCGGCGGTACCAGGGCACATACTCGGAGAAGTGGTAGCTGGACTCGGAGACAAAGTATCCGAACTGACGCAGCACGTCGCGGCGGATTCTGCCGGTGGCCTCTACGTTGGGGTCGCGCATTTTGCGCCTCAGCAGCGGGTACATGTTCCGTCCGTTGCACTCGAGCTTGAGGAACCAGGAGATGTGATTGATCCCCGCCGCCCAGTAGCGGAGCCGGTCGTAGGGTATGCCGAGCACCCGCGCGAGGTAGGCGGCCGTGACCTGCACGCTGTGACACAGCCCGACGACCTTGATCCGCGATTCGGTGTAGACCCCCCATACGTTGATCGCGAGGGGATTGGTGTAGTTGAGCAGCCAGGCTTTGGGACACAGCTCCTCCATATCGTGGGCGATCTCGAGCAGCGCGGGCAGCGACCGCAGACCCCGGAACACGCCGCCCGGTCCGATGGTATCGCCGACCGCCTGGTCGACTCCGTAGCGGCGAGGTATCTCCAGGTCCATCTCGTAGGAGCGGCTCCCGCCGACCTGGATGACGGTGATCACATAGTCGGCATCGCGCAGGGCCTCCCGTCGATCTGTCGTAGCCTCGAGCTGCGTGGGGAACCTCTGCTGCTCGATCAGACGGCGCGTGTACCGGGCCATGAGGTCGAGCCGCTCTGCATTGAGGTCGACCAGACTCAGCGTCCCCTGTTGAAGAGCCGGGAAGGACAGAATGTCGGTAATCAACGTCTTGGCGAAGACGACGCTGCCGGCTCCAATGAGGACGATCTTGGGCATCTCGGCAAGCTCCGAAGCACAGGATGCGAGGGGACCGCCGCCGGAAGAAGGGAGTGGGATGTCACGGCCGGCCTCTCTCCCGCCTCTGGTTGCGAGAGGAGCAATCCCTGGGCCAGGAGTCGCCTGGGTTTTGGGGTTGACAGCACCGATGGGCACCAGGTACCATCTCCCAAGTCTATTGCTCTGAGGAGGCACGGTGCTGCTGCTCCTGCTCATGCTGGACGATCCCCGCTGGCTCGACCGGGTGGCGCAGGCGTGGAGCAACCTGGGCATTCGTGGCATTCACATGCTGGAGAGCATCGGATGCCGGGCGTTGGGGCCCGCGGAGGCAGAGCGCACGCCGACTGGGATGCTCTCGTTCACACGCCTCCTGACGGGTGGCCGCTACTGCCAGGCCCTGCTGCTGGCGCCTGCCGACTCGGCGACTATGGCGGAGCGTGCGGCAGAAGAGGTCACACGGTTGGTCGGGCCCTGGTCGCAGAGGCCTGCGGCCATGATGTTTGCGCTGCCCGCTGCGGCATGGTGGGGTGCAGCGTTCGCCGAGGGCGGAGAGGTCGGCAACCGGGAGCAGGCCGAGGCCGGCCCGCACGGGGCCTGATGTGGTGCTCGTCAGGTTTGTCCTCAGCGCTGTGGCGGTGATTGCGGCTGGCATCGCGACGGCGCGCTTTGGGGATGTCATCGCCGTCCGCACGCGACTGGGCGGCCTGGTCGTCGGGACGGTGCTGCTGGCGGCCGGCTCGTCGTTACCAGAGCTCGTCGCAGGCTACAACGCCGTGCGCCTCGGCGTGCCCGATCTGGCCGCGGGGAACCTGCTGGGCTCCAGCATGGTCAACATTTTCCTCCTCGGCTTGCTCGACCTCATTACCGTGCGCACACGGCTGCTACACCGCATCGCTATCACTCACTCGCTCACAGCGGCGCTGGCGATGTTCATGGTGGCGCTGACGGCGCTGTTCATCCTGCTACCACTGCGGGTAGAGGTCGCCGGGGTGGACCTCGAGGGTGTGATCCTTCTGGCCACCTACGTGGGCGGGACGCGCCTCATCCAGCGGCAGGCGCAGTTGGCCGTGCCGGCGCCAGCGCAGGAACCGCAGCCAGGAATCCCGCTGGCGCAGGCGGTTCTGGGCCTCGTGGCGGCTTTCTTGCTGCTCCTTGTGGCGGCGCCTGGCCTGGTGGGCAGCGCAGAGGAGATCGCCCGGCGCACCGGGCAGGCGGTGGGCTTTATCGGCGTGGCGGTTTTTCCGCTGATCACGTGCATGCCGGAGCTTGTGTCGAGCATAGAGGCGGTGCGCATCGGGGCCTACGACCTCGCGGTCGGCAACCTGTTTGGCAGCTGTGTCTTCAACATGACGGCGCTGGCCATGATCAGCTTTCTGACCAGGCCGGGGTCGCTGTTTGCGGCCGTGTCGCCGGGCTTTGTGGCGGCAGCGTTGCTGGTGCTCATCCTCATCAGCCTGGCCCTGCTGGCGACCCTCGGGCGTACTGAGGTGCGCGTGCTCAGGCTCGAGGTGGATGCGCTGCTCATCGTAGCCATCTACCTCGGCGGGCTGTACCTGCTCTACCGCGAGGGGCTGCTGGTTCCGCGGGGGTGAGGATGATCACTGGCCTTCCCCATGCCACCAGGTGCCAGATGGGGAGGACAGGTAGCTCCACGGGCGCGAGCAAGGCGCCCGCGGGGCATCGTCCCATCCCCCCGACCCCCGCCGCCCCAGCGGCGAGAAAGGGAGCGTTCTTCCTTATGGGGGTGTGGG
>JAIMBM010000527.1 GCA_023511475.1 Anaerolineae bacterium | reverse complement strand
CTGGGGCGTTGGGTCCCATCCCCGTGGCGTCTGCACAATGTCGGGGGGCGCGCTGCGAAAGGCCAAAGTTGAGCCCAGGGGTGGGGGTCTGACGGCTGAACATGATTCTGAACTCGCACTCGCGGGAGGGAGCATCTTCATCGAGGGGTCAGGCAATCGGGGCGCGCCGCGGGCACCCGGAGCGCCGGGCACGACGGCTCACACTCAGTAGAGGCTGGCCCGCGCCGGGGAGCGCGGCCTGAGCGCCAGAAGAGAGAGGAGCCGGCCCAGGAGGGAGTCTCCCGCGGGCGCATGGCGCGGCACAGCGTCCTCTGCTCCGACTGGGCGAGGGAGCTCGGCAGGAATCTGGCAGATCATCACCGCCTCATCCGGCGGCGCATCGACCAGGCCGAGCGCGGCGACGCGCCCCTCGAGGCTGGTGATGCTCTCGGCGGCCGCAATCTCGCACCGCAGCGCCGTGATCTCTTCCTGCAGGCCGGATTGCACCTGCTCAGTCTCGGCCAGATGGTAGCGGAGCTGGGCGGCGGTGCTCGCCTGAGAAAGGTACAGCAGGGCACCGAGCCCGATGAGCAGCAGAAAAGTCACCGTCAGGCCGAGGACCCGGGTGTTGACCCGGGTCGTGGCCGGGCGGATCGCGGCGTGCCGCGAGCGAACGTCGAAGTAGAGGACACGCTGCTGGTTCACTATCCTCTGGCTCCATGGTGACACGCGGCCTCTGCGGGCCGCAGAGGGTTGCGATGACGCAAAGTGAAGCCAGTTCCGTGGCGCCCCTACTATATCGCGGCCGGAGCAAGAGTTCCATATTCATGCATAAAGGTGTGGTAAGTGTAACGTAAAGGGCCGCCGGCCTCAGCTCTCGCCAAGCCGCGTCACCCGGCCCCGCACAAGCCACGGGGCCACGACGGCACACGCCACACAGAAGGCTCCGCCGACGGCGAGCCCCGCGAGCTGCCCGACCACCGGCGGCACCCCGAGCAGCCCGAGGACGACCTGCGGGAGCGCAAAGAGGCCGATCCCCGCCCCGAGCACGGCCCCGGAGACCAGGGCGCTCAGGCAGCCGGAGGCAAAGCTGACCATCTGGCGCGGGTCTTCCCAGTCCATCCTCGCCCCGGCAACCCCGAAGGCGAGGCACACGCCATCAGCGCCGGCCAGGCAAAAGGCCACCACAAGCAGCGAGAACCACGCCGTGCCCCAGCTGTGCTGCACGAGGGCCAGCATGCCCACAAACCCCCAGGAGATGGCCAGCGAAGGGAAGTAGGCGGCAAGGAACTTGGCAGCCAGCAGCTGCCCGGCGCTCACCGGCGCCGATTTGACGAGCCAGTAGTTTCGGCCCTCATGCGAGAAGCCCAGGGCAGCCAAGCGCTGCAGCATCGTCCAGCCGACAAAGAGGGCGATGCCGATGTTGGCGTAGCCCATGGCACCGCGCAGCCCCTGCAGAAGCCAGGCGGGGGCATCGCCTTCCTCGCCGGCCGGGAGTCCACCGGTCCGCAGGAGCATGGCGGCATAGACCACACCGAGGATGAGCGGGGTGATGAGCTGCGAGAAGTTCCGCAGGTCGCGCCGCAGCACGGCCCAATCCTTGGCGACGATGGCCGCAACCGCCCGGGGCAGGAAGCGCGCTGTCGGCACGGCAGCCGCCCGTGCCGACACGCGGCGAGGCGCCCGCGCAACGCTGCGGCGGCGCGGACTTGACTGCATCCTGGCCCAACCGCTGTAATACAGCCGCTCGGCGCTCGTTAGCGCCACCCAGAAAGTCAGACCCGCCGCGCCAAGCGCCAGAAGGCCAAAGCCCGCTCCGGCCAGCCACCGCCCCTCGCCCACCCCGGCCAGCGCGCGGCCGGGCCAGGCCAGCGGCGACCAGGGCATGTCCAGGCTCGCCAGCAGCCGCAGAGCAGTGGACACCTGCCGCTGACCGATGGTTCCCGGCCGCGCAAACTGCCCCGACTGCGAGCAGACCACCGAGACCACCGCCACCGTGGCGCCAAGCACCTCGGCCACGCGACGCGCCGGAAAGATGCGCACCACGGCCATCACCAGAAGGCTCCCGAGCCCGCCGGCTGCCAGGGCCGCGCCCACGAGCATCAACGCAGCCAGGGGATAGTACAGCAGGCTGTAGCCGCTCGATACCCCCAATCCGACCAGCAGCGGCAGCGCCCCGAGGGCGACCAGAGCCAGGTTGGGCAGAATCGCCTGCAGCAGCTTGGCCACAAAGACGGCCCGGATCGGTATCGGAGCGCTGAGCAAAAAGTCCATGTCCTCGGCCAGATAGAGGGACTGCAAGGACACGCCAAAGCTCGTGCCCAGAATGGCGAAAAAGCCGAGGGCGACGACCACTCCGGGCACCCTCGCGATGAGCGAGCCGATCTCAGGGAAGGCCGCGCGCAGTCCGGGAGACTGCAGGAAACGGAGGAGCGCCACGCCCATGAAGAGGATGAACCCCGCGACCGAGAGCATAAGGACTGTGATCGCCGCTGCCCCGAGCTTGCCCCGCAGGCTCGAGCGGCGCAGCCCGCTCAGGAAGATTTGCAGCCGCAGGCGCAGGAGCCTGGCCACGGCCGGCCACAGGCCCACCGGAGAGAGCGGCTCCACCCCCGTCATCGCAGCACCTCGGCAATCTCCGCGTACTCCGCCCCGCCGGTCAGGGACAGGAAGATGTCCTCGAGGCTGCGCTCGCCCTTCCCGAGAGCGCGCAGCTCCTCCATGGTGCCGACGGCGATCAGCCGCCCCCGGTCAATGATGCCGATGCGATCGCACATGTGCTCGGCAATCTCGAGGATGTGCGTCGAGAGGAATACCGCGGCTCCACGGTCGGCCATCTGGCGGAGGATATCCTTGAACAGCCGCGCCGACTTGGGGTCGAGGCCGACGGTCGGCTCATCGAGCACGAGGACCCGGGGGGCGTGCATCAAGGCGGCGGCAAGGGCGGTCTTTTGCTTCATGCCGTGGCTGTAGGAGTCGATGGTGTCGTCCCCAGCCGCGGTGAGGTCGAACAGGCGCAGCAGCTCCTCGATGCGGTGCTCGACCTGCGAGCGCTTGACCCCGTAGAGGTCCCCCACGAAGCGCAGGAGCTCGCGGGCGGTCAGCTTGGCGTAGAGGTTCGGCTGGTCGGGCACGTAGCCGCAGATGGCCTTGGCCTGCAGCGGCTGGGTCTGCACGTCGTAGCCGCCCACGCGCACCGTGCCCGACGTGGGCTGGAGC
>JAIMBM010000526.1 GCA_023511475.1 Anaerolineae bacterium | reverse complement strand
GTACTGGGAGGTCAGAAGGGTAATCGGTCCGGGCTCCAGCAGACGCAGACACCCGGTGAGTGAGATCTCCGTCTTGGCCACCTTGCACCCCTGAACGACGATCAAACGAATGGACTGGCTGTAGTGGGGGACTATGCCACACTGTGGGTCGGCTGTCAAGGCTCCAGGCCGACGCGCAGACGAGTCAAGATAAGGCGTTATGGTCGAGTCTGTGGCCACAGATTGTGGCCTAGCAGAATCGGACACCACTACTGGTAGTGCAGAAAGCCTTATCTCAAATTGTCTGGGCGGCCAGGGTGTCCAAGGACTAGCCCCAAAGGGGTCTTCGAAGCAGTAGCGTTGCATAGGAGGGTGATAAGGGCATAGTTTTGGGGTTGATGGTGGCGGAGTGGCCCAAGTGGGGAGCCCGGAACGAAGCAGAATGGCCTTTGGAGGGGTGTCGATTGGCGATTCGTGCCCGAACTGGGCGGGTGAGAGCCCTGAGTAGGGGTGGAGCGAGGCCTCAGAGCGGTCAGAAGGGCCTCGGGGCTGCTTGGTTGGCCGGTGCGAGGCAGGGGGCAACGCACCACGCAGAATGGGGCTCTGCGAGGTGTGGCGTGCGTCACTGCAGTTCAGGAGGGGCGTGCCTCATTTCCCTTTGGCGGCCGTTGCCTCCCGTGCCAGCCGAGCCATGGTTGTCAGGTTGTCCCAGGTGTCTGTCAGGAAGGTCATGGCCCGGCTCCGGGGATCGCCGTAGACCCTCATGCGCTTGCAGCCCCGGCCTTCGAGGGAAGAGTGACGGCCCTCCACGGCGTTCCGAGCCCGATGGTAGAGTCTCTTCCACTCGGCGCCACCCACAGGTACGTCACGGACCAGGCGCATGGAGCCATCGCTGAAGCGTTCCCCAACGTTGACGATGCAGCCGAAGGGGTGCTCGCTGTCCAGGTAGGGGCATTCGTCAGGTGGGTAGTGTGCTCCGTCGACCCTCACGACGGGCTGGGCCTTGTTCTGGCAGGCATGGGCGCAGACCCACTTGTAGCGCCGGCGCCCGGCATCATAGCCATTGGCAACGTAGGCGTAGCCGAAGGGGCAGATAGGGCGGCCGCGGTCGTCATAGCCCCGTACAGGCCATTGCTGCTTGTCCTTGTCGGTCTCGTGTGCCCGCAGGTCGATGACGCGCCGGGCCTGCAGGTCGGCGTAGATGACGTGCAGCGGCAGGTCGTAGCCGAAGCCGGCATCCCCAGCCACGGCGTCCACGTGTAGGGTGGGATAGCAGGATTTCAGTTGTAGCAGCAGCGCTGCGCCCGGGTTCTCCTCGCGCTCGTTGGCGGGCATATAGTCACCGAGGAGGGTCAGGCTGAAGCGCCGGATCGGATCGGCTAACTGCAAACGGAGGCTCTTGTAGCCGTACACGCCCTTGCCTTTCGGCTGGCCGCCTTCGTCCCCATCGGTTGGCTCGTTGGGATTGCCCGGTCGGTTAGAGCCCGTGTACCAGACGTAGCGTGCCTCGGGGTCGCGGGGCGTGGCGTGGCGACAGATTTGGGCACAGGCTGCTGTATCGCAGTCACAGCCTCGGCGTTTCTTCTGCTTGGCCGGGCAGGGACGTAGCTGGACAGGTGAGGTGGGTTGGTAGCAGGTCTCACTGACCGAAGTGCAGCGCAGGCGAGAGGCGGCCTCGTGCAACATGCCATCGGGGCACAGGAGTGCCTTTTCCCATGCCTCACGGCTGATGAAACCGGCCTCGTGGAGCAAAAGCACCGATTGCTCCATGAGTTGGTTCAGTTGCTGGATGGCGATCCGGATGCCCTGTTCCTCGTCGACCGTGACGGTCTCATCGCCGGTCGAGTTGGAGCCGAGGGTGGTGAGGAAGTAACGCATGCCACCCTCGGTGGGGAAGCAACCATCGCGGAAGCCGAAACGTCGGGCATAGTCGGCGTTAGCGGGCTTGCCCAGTTGCCGCAGCGTCTCGGCCCGGCTCCAGTTGTTGTCGATCTGCCACCCATGGAGCAGGAAGAGGGAGACGGGGTCGAAAGGCACCCAGCCGCGACCTGACGTCCAGCCGAGCAACCGTGCCAGGACAGGGCGGATGCCGTCGTAGTCGACCAGCCGCAGGGTAATGTCAAACAGGGACAGGTGTTCCGGGATAGACGGGCCCTTCAGATCATCCCACCCCAGGTAGACGTACTGCGAGCGGTAGCGCTTCTTGGGCGAGGGAGGCGTGCCCGGGGGTGTGGGCCAGCGCAATGGGAGCCGGTCGCGCAGGCCATCCAGGCTGCATTGGGCGACGAAGAGTTGATCCTGGGCGCGTTGTTCGACAGCGGAGAGGTCAACGGCCACGGCGCCCGGCTCGTTTCTGTAGCCAGCGTTGAGCCAGGGCTTCGGCAGCTTCATAGTCGGCAGGGGTGTGGCGCTGGAGGAGGGTACGGAGGGCCTGGGAGTGGGCGGGGTGGCGCAGCCAGACCAGGGCTTCGCAATGCAGTTGGCGGATACGCTCGTGGCTCAGGCCAAGACGAGCGCCAAGCTGGCGGTAGCTGGCAGGTGGATCGCCATCAAGGCCATAGTAGGCGACAACGACCTGCTGCAGGCGCTGCGGCAAACGGGACACCATGCGCTGGAGCGTCTGCTGCAAGGCAACGGCCTCGGCCAGTGCCGCGGGGTCAGTGGTGAGGCCATCTGAGGGATGCGAGTCCGCGGCGGCCCTGGCCTCGTGGCGGGCGTGCTCTTTGACCGCCCGCCAAACGTGACGCATAATGGATGGCCAAGCGTAGGTGGAGAAGGCCAGACCCCGATGCGGATCGTAGCCCAGGATCGCTCGCCACAAGCCGACGCGGCCTGCCTGCAGGGCTTCCACGAAGGGAAGGTTGCCGAGGAACTGCTGGCGCACGACAGCCTGGACCAAACCATCGTGACGACGCATCAGGTGGTCAAGGCTGACGTGGCTACCGGCCTGCGCTTGCTCGAACAGGGGGATCTCGGAGGCCGGACTGAGATCCCCCACCCCACTACCGTGAACAGACAAGGGACACCTCCTATCTGAGATGCCCCTTTTCTGCCTCGTAACCGCCTATTCGCCAAATTCACCGGTCACGATTCGTGGGGTTGATTTTAACATTCGCTACTGCTTCGAATCCCCGGTGCGGCAAGCCGTTGACGGTTGGGGGAGAGAGGAGTATCATTTCGCCACAGAGTGGTATCCGTCCCTCACCGGTCGCAGTATAGGAG
>JAIMBM010000525.1 GCA_023511475.1 Anaerolineae bacterium | reverse complement strand
CCTCACGGCTCCCGCGTGCCAGGAGCGAGACTATGGACCGCCCGGGGCCGGCCGTGCGCCGCCCGCCAGGGGTAGGGGAAGTGGAATGCCACAGGACAAGATCGTCATCCGCGGAGCCAGGGAGCACAACCTGAAAAACGTGGACCTCGAGTTGCCACGCGACCGGCTGATCGTGATCACCGGCATCTCGGGCTCGGGCAAGTCCTCGCTCGCCTTCGATACGATCTACGCCGAGGGGCAGCGCCGCTACGTCGAGTCCCTCTCGGCTTACGCCCGGCAGTTCCTCGGTCAGATGGACAAACCCGATGTGGACCACATCGACGGGCTCTCCCCGGCCATCAGCATCGACCAGCGCTCCAGCAGCCGGAACCCGCGCTCGACCGTGGGCACCGTTACCGAGATCTATGACTATATGCGGCTGCTCTACGCCCGCATCGGGGTACCGCACTGCCCGCGCTGCGGCCGGCCTATCACCCGCCAGACGGTCCAGCAGATCGTGGACGCCGTCCTCTCCCTGCCGGCCGGGACGCGCTTTATGATCCTTGCACCGCTAATCAAAGACCGCAAGGGCGAGCACCGGAAGGTCTTTGACGACATCCGCCGGGCGGGCTTTGTGCGCGCCCGCGTCAACGGCGAGGTCCGTGACGTCGGTGAAGAGATCGAGCTCGACCGGTACAAGATGCATACCATCGAAGCCGTTGTCGACCGGCTCGCCATCCCACAGGCAGGAGGCGAAGGTGAGCAGCGCAGCCTCGACCCGACCAGGCTCGCCGACTCGCTGGAGACCGCCCTCAAGCTCGGGGGCGGAGTGGTAATCATCGCCACGGACAAGGGCGAGGACCTGCTCTTCTCAGAGCATCTCGCCTGCGCGCACTGTGGCATCTCACTGCCCGAGATCGAACCGCGGACCTTCTCGTTCAACAGCCCCCATGGCGCCTGCCCGGCCTGCAGTGGGCTCGGCGTGCGGCTCGTGCTCGACCCGGAGCTGATCATCCCAAACAAGGAGCTGACCCTCGCCGAGGGCGCCATTCAGCCGTGGAGTCGCGCCTCTACGAGCGAGACCTACTTCGGGCAACTCCTCAGATCGGTGGCGAAGCACTATGGGTTCTCGGTCGACGTGCCGGTATCCCAGCTCAAGCCCGAGCACATCAAGATCCTGCTCTACGGCACGGGAGATGAGGCGCTCACCCTGACCTACACGAACCACCGCGGGCGGCTGCATACCTATCAGACGCCTTTCGAGGGGGTGATCCCAAACCTCGAGCGGCGCTACAAAGAGACGGCGTCCGACTATATCCGCGAGGAGATCGAGCGCTACATGACGCCGCGCCCCTGCGAGGCCTGCCACGGCGCACGCCTGCGCCCCGAGAGCCTTGCGGTCAAGGTCGCGGGCCGCTCCATCGTCGAAGTCGCGGCGATGTCGGTGCTCGAGTGCCGCGAGTTCTTCCGGCGGCTGCCCGAGACCCTGTCCGAGCGGGACCGCACCGTCGCCCAGCAGATTCTGAAGGAGCTCAATGCCCGGCTCGGGTTCCTCGTGGACGTGGGCCTCGATTACCTGACGCTGGACCGCGCCGCCGCCACGCTGTCTGGAGGCGAAGCACAGCGCATCCGTTTGGCAACGCAGATCGGCTCGCAGCTCATGGGCGTCCTCTACATACTGGACGAGCCATCCATCGGCCTGCACCAGCGGGATAACTACCGCCTGATCGAGACGCTCAAGCGCCTCCGCGACCTGGGCAATACTGTCTTGGTCGTCGAGCACGACGAGGAGACGATCCGGCAGGCGGACTATGTGGTCGATCTCGGGCCGGGCGCCGGCGAGCACGGCGGACATGTGGTCGCCGCGGGCCCCCTGCCAGTGATCGAGGCCTGCCCGGACTCCGTCACCGGCCAGTTCCTCCGAGGGGAGCGTCGGATTCCGGTTCCGGCCACCCGCAGGAAGGGCAACTCTCACTATCTGGTCGTGCGGGGGGCGAGCGAGAACAACCTGAAGCACATCGATGTGCGCATCCCACTGGCCAAGCTGGTCTGCATCACCGGAGTCTCCGGATCGGGCAAGAGCAGCCTGCTCATGGAGATTGTGTACAAGCGCCTGGCGCAGGCGCTGCACCACAGCAAGGAGCGGCCCGGCGCCCACGAGGCCATGCTCGGCATCGAGTACCTGGACAAGGTCATTGATATCGACCAGTCGCCCATCGGGCGGACGCCGCGCTCGAACCCTGCAACCTACACGGGGCTGTTCGGGCCGATCCGCGACCTCTTTGCGTCAGTGCCCGAGGCGCGGCTGCGCGGCTACAAGGCGGGGCGCTTCTCCTTCAACGTCAAGGGGGGCCGCTGCGAGGCCTGCCAGGGCGACGGCATTATCAAGATCGAGATGCAGTTCCTGCCCGATGTGTATGTGCCCTGCGAGGTCTGCCACGGCAAGCGCTACAACCGTGAGGCACTCGAGATTCTCTACCGCGGCAAGAATATCGCGGATGTCCTCGAGATGACCGTGCACGAGGCGCTCGATTTCTTCGCCCACATCCCCGCCATCCGCTCCAAGCTGGAGACCCTCGAGCAGGTCGGTCTCGGCTACATCCGTCTCGGCCAGCCGGCGACGACTCTCTCGGGCGGCGAGGCGCAACGCATCAAGCTCTCTCGCGAGCTCTCCCGGCGCGCGACCGGGCGGACTCTCTACATCCTGGACGAGCCCACGGTCGGCCTGCATATGGCCGACGTGGAGCGGCTGCTCGCCGTGCTCCAGCGCCTCGTAGACGCCGGCAACACGGTCGTGATCATCGAGCACAACCTCGACGTCATCAAGTGTGCGGATTGGGTCATCGACCTTGGCCCCGAGGGCGGCGACGCCGGCGGCTACATCGTGGCCGAAGGGACGCCTGAGGAGGTGGCGGCTGTGCCACACTCCTACACGGGTCAGTACCTGAGGAAGGTCCTGGAAGCCGAACATGGCCCCGCCGTCTCGACCATCGGGCATCGACCGTCCGTCCTTCGCGAGCGGCCCGCGAGCGTGACCCATCACACCTCAGGAGAGTTCTAGCGGTTCATGTCTGATCTGGCTGTCAGCATCGGTGCCCGCGAGCACCGGACGACAACGCCCACCATACACCCGGCGACCGGCCCTGCCTATCACATCTGGACGATCGGCTGCCAGATGAATCAGGCCGATTCGCGCCGCACCGCCGCGGCACTGGACGCACT
>JAIMBM010000524.1 GCA_023511475.1 Anaerolineae bacterium | reverse complement strand
TCCCAGGTAGTAGCGGACGGTGATCCCCGGCGCGAGCAGGCGCAGATTGCCCTCCTGCCAGATGTACCCCACGATGACACCATCGCCGGGGAGAGCATAGGAGCGGAGGGTCTGCGCCAGCGGGCGAAGGTCCTCCTCTAGTTGGATCGTGGGATGCGTGATCTCCCACAGACCCGGAAGCCACGCCAGCGCCAGAGCGGCGCCCAGCACCATGCCCGCCCGGCGCCAGCGACAGAGCCCCAGTGCCGCCAGGAGCAGGAGCGGCGGTACTACGAACAGCAGAAAACGCGGCGAGAAAAAGGCGATTCGCCGCTGCGCCACGAAACCGAGCGCCACCGGCACCACAACCGCAGCGGCAGGCAGGCCCACATGGCGCCACGGCCCCCGCCACAGGGCGCTCACGCAGCCGATGGCGAGGATGACGATAGCCGCAGCCGCCGCCCAACGGCTCCCTTGCGCGCCCGCCGAGAGGGCCATACCCAGGTCGGCGAGATAGGCCGGCAGCGGGAGCGGCGCCCACGTCGAGGCGTCCCGCGCGCCCCGTAGGGCCGTTGGCAGCGTCAGCACTACCCAGGGTGCCACAAGCATCGCAGCCGCAAGCTGCGCCGCCAGCCACCGGCCGAGACGTCGCCAGGCTATGTGGCGCCG
Source organism: Anaerolineae bacterium (assembly GCA_023511475.1). Taxonomy (GTDB): domain Bacteria; phylum Chloroflexota; class Anaerolineae; order SpSt-313; family SpSt-313; genus SpSt-313. The sequence goes on along the minus strand of JAIMBM010000524.1, from coordinate 2,564 downwards.
GGTTCTGTCGGCGATGACATCGGCCGCCAGCCAGACGCCCTGTGCGATGAACAACAACACCGCATAATAGTGCGCGCCACAGGCCAGGGCCTCGGCAAGGACGTATGCAGCCCATGCCATGGGCGACACAGGCGTGCCGTCATCCAGATAGCGCACCCACACGTACAGGGCCAGCAGGCCGAACAGGGCTGCAAAGGGATAGCCTTTGGCCTCCCGGCTGTAGTACACGAGCATCGGCGAGAGTGCCGTGAGAGCTGCCGCAACGAGACCCACGCGCTGCCCGCTCAGCCTGGACCCCCACAGATACACCGGCACCAGCAGCGCCACCCCCAGAAGCGACGAAAGCAGCCGGAGGTTGCGGGCGCTGCCGCCCAGCAGGCGGAGCCAGAGCCCGAGCGCGAGGCGATGCGCAGGGGGATTGGTGTCCAGCGTGGCGCGCGAGTAGTGGAGAATGCCTGCGGGGGACTGCAAGGCGAAGAAGGCATTGTTGCCCTCATCCCAGGACAGCGTCTGCCCGTCCAGAGCCCATACCCGCAGGACCAGCGCCCCCACCAGGCACAGCCCTGCCAGGGCCAGAGCGACTCCCGCCGGGCGCCGGCTCGCGCGCGCTGCCGACGGCTCGCCTCGTCGGGCTGGGCCGGTCCGATCGTCGCTGCTTCGCGTTGCCGGGATTCGCATCAAGGCCCTTCCTCTCGACGCCGCGCGCCTGATGGGCACCCCGATCCATCGACAGAGGTGCCAGGGTTCAGCCCTGGCACCGGACGCACTCGCCGCTGTGCCACAGGGCCGACACCGACCTTTCCCGTGTGCGCCGTGGCCTAGCCTTCTCCAACAAAGGGGTTGTTCCGGCGCTCGGCGCCGATGGTGGTAGCAGGCCCGTGGCCGGGGTACACCACCGTGTCTTCGGGTAGCACGAAGAGACGCGACCGGATCGAGCGGACGAGCGTGTCGGCGTCCCCGCCCGGAAAGTCGGTGCGCCCGACCCCGTACTGAAACAGCGTGTCGCCGCTGAAGAGGGCCCGCTCGGCCTCGCAGGAGAGCGAGATGCCGCCGGGGGTATGCCCGGGCGTATGCAGCACCCGCAGCGACAGGTTGCCGAAGCGAATCTCGTCGCCATCCTCGAGGAGACGATCGGCAGGAGGGCTGGGCGGGCCGCCGAGGGACAGGCCGAAGAGCGCCATCGGCTCGGTCAGGGCCCCCGCATCGAGGCGATGGATGGCGATCGGCGCCTTGGTCGCCTCGTGGACCGCAGCGTTGGCAGCCACGTGGTCGAAATGGGCGTGCGTGTCGACGATCAGCCGCACCATCGCGCCCGCCTCATCCACCGCCCGCAGGATGCGGCGCGCATCCCCTCCGGGGTCGATGATGATGGCCTCCTTCGTCTCTGTGCAGAGGGCCAGGTAGCAGTTCGTCTGCAGCATTCCGACCACGAGAGTCTGCACCGCCAGCGCCATGCCGTCGCCTCCTTGCTGGTCTGTAACGCCGCCATTATACCGGCAGGGCAGAAGGGGTCAAACCCCCGCGCGGCCTCTCCGCTTGCCCCCGGCAAGGGCCCCGGCTATACTGACGCCCTGTCGACCCGCAAGACCCGCAGCGGGTAGAGGCCCCTGCCACGGGCCGCTCCGCTGCGCCACCGGAGGCATCTACCATGCGCCTGTCACACCTCCTTGGCCGCACATTGCGCGAGGCTCCAGCCGAGGCTGAGCTGGCCAGCCATCGGCTGCTCCTGCGTGCCGCCATGATCCGCCAGCTCGCCGCCGGCATCTACAGCTACCTCCCCCTCGGATGGCGCGTGCTCCGCAAGATCGAGGGCATCATGCGCGAGGAGATGGACCGCATCGGCGCGCAGGAGCTGCTGATGCCCGTGGTGAACCCCGCCGAGGTCTGGCAGGCCACCGGCCGCTACCAGGCGCCCTCTCCGGGCCCGGCCCTCGCCCGTTTCGAGGACCGCTTCGGTCACCGGCTCGTGCTCGCCATGACCCACGAGGAGGTCGTCGCCGACCTGCTGCGGACCGAGGTCCTCTCCTACCGGCAGCTTCCTTTCCTGGTGTACCACATCCAGACCAAGTTTCGCGATGAGCCGCGGCCGCGCGGCGGCCTTGTGCGGGCACGCGAGTTCATCATGAAGGATGCCTACAGCGCCGATGTCGATGAGGCCGGCCTCGACGCCGCCTATGCCCGTGTGTACGGCGCCTACCTCAGCATCTTTCGGCGCTGCCATCTCGAGCACATCGTCGTCGAGGCCGACACGGGGATGATGGGCGGCGCCCTGTCCCACGAGTTCATGGTGCTGACCGACGTGGGCGAGGATACGCTAATCAGCTGCGAAGGCTGCTCCTACAGCGCCAATGTCGAGCGCGCCGAGTTCGGCCGCGGCGCCGTCGAGGCCGGCGAGCCCCTGCCGCTGGAGGCGGTGCCGGACCAGGTATTCGCACAAAGAATGGTGGGCAACGGAGTGGCCGTTGACCCATCCGAAGGGCTGGTCGTGGCCCCGATCGACGCGCGGGTCGAGAGCGTCTTTCCATCCGGGCATGCGGTCGTGTTGCGCACGTCCGCGAACGTCG
>JAIMBM010000523.1 GCA_023511475.1 Anaerolineae bacterium | reverse complement strand
GCGCGAACTGCCCCAAATCTGAACTACACCCTAGTGGGTGCGGCTCAACTGCGGCGGAGCTCGCAGCCGGTCACGCTGTGCCCGCGCGGGAGGCGCGGGCATTCCAAGGGAGCCCACCCCTCGCCGTGGCGTACGGGCGTTGGATGGTGCAGGACGAGAACCCTCCCGCAGGTTCCCCGAGCTGCTACGCAGGCAGGGGCGTGCCGCCCCGTGGCGGAATCTGCGCCTCGGTGAACCTGCCGAACCTGCGGGAGGGTGGAAACCTCCCACAGGTCACAGTCTCGTGCACTGGCGCAGCGTTCGCCGGGGATCAGGCCCGTGTGCTCTTGCGACGGATCCTGGAATCTGCGGGAGGGGCTCGACGGCTCTGCTGGGGTCAGGTGCGCCGCCGGCCGTGCGCCAGTGGTCCGAACCTTGCTGGTATAGAGGAGAACCATCGATTATCGACGTTGCGAGGCAGCGCGTCGCTGCCGCGACACTCAGATGGAGGGTAGCGTCCCGATGGCTCTGAGAGTGACCGCGAGGAGCACGACAGACCTGGTTCTACGAGTCCTGCGCGAGGCACGCGAGCCGCTGACCGTCGAAGAGATACTCTCCAAAGTGCAAAAGCTGGCGCCTGTACACAGCGCGAACCCCAAGAACACCATGCGCAAGGCCATCAGCCAGATGTTCCTGGTCCAGGCGACCCGGGACGGACGCTATGCCTACCTGCCCTACCTCCTGGCGGAGAACCACTTCCGCCACCCAATCTCCCGGGAGGAGCTTCTCAACCGCTATTTCCTCCTCAGCCCTGAACTGGTGACGGCCCTCTGGCCGAGCACGTACGAGATCGCCAAACGGCGCTCCGAGAGCCCGGCGTATCTCCGGCTGGGAGAGCAGCAGGAGGTCGAGGCAATGCGCACCTACCGCGAGGTCGAGGGCTGGGCCATGGAGGCCGGGGAGGACTTTTGGGGCTGGTTCGAGGAGAGGACTCCCCATGCCGGCGACGAACTGGTCTTCACCGTCATCGATGCAGAGGCGCGGCGCTATGCCGTCCGCTTTTCCCGACGCGAGGACCGCCCCGAGGGCGAGATCGCCGAGCGCAACCTGGAGATCGCCAATCAGGCCGAGGCCCTGCTGAAGGCGGCCCACGATGCCGTTATACTCAGCAGCCTCGCGGTGCGGCTGATCGGGCTGGGCGTCTACCACCATCCGATCCCCCCGGACCCCCTGGTCACCGTTCTTCACAACGACCCGCGCTTTGTCGACGCAGGGCTCGATCTCGTGGCCCTCGCCGACCGCTGGCCGGGCTATCCGAGTGAGCCCGTCGACTACCGGCGGCTCTCCGCCAACGTCTCGCCCGCCGCAAGGCTACCCGGGACGCCCGAGGTGGAAGAGATCGAAGAGGAGCTATAGCCCGGCGCCTCGCTCTTGAGGGTGGCGAAAGAGCGTCCCGGGCAGGGAGGATGTGCATGCAGATGCCTGATCCCATCTCAGTAGTCCGAGACCTGATCGATACGGTCAACCGTCGCGAGCTGGATGAGGCCATGGTCTTCCTTGACGACGATGTGAAGGTCAGGATCGAGCCCTTGCTTCCGGGCTCGTCTGTTGAGACGTATACCGGCAAAAAGTTCGTCCAGCGATTCTGGCAGGACCTGCTTGACGAGCACCTCACTCTCGAGGCCCGCAACCTGGAAGCATCGGGGAACGAGGTGACGTGGGATTCGACCCTATCCGTCGACCGGCTGGCGGCCATGGGCGTGGAGACGGTTCAGGCGCGAGGTCATGCCGTGGTAGAGGAGGGCCGAATCGACTCTTTCACCCTCACGCTGACGCCCGAGTCGGCGAGCCGCGTTCGGGAGGCCATGGCCCGGCAGGCGCAGCCGACCTGATGCAGAGGTGGCCGATACGGCCCTCGCGGGGCGCGTGGCCGACACGGCGGCGACGTGCCAGAGCGCTGCCCGATCCGGCAGGACTGGAGGATGGGGCCACGCAGTGCAGGAGGAGATAGCTTGTCGACTGAGGCGAACGAAGCGACCGTGCGGCGCCTGATCGAAGAGGGCTTTAACGGGGGAGACATGTCCGTCCTTGATGCAGCCTTTGACCCCGGCTATGCCGATCACAGGCCCCACGCTCCCCCGCGAGCGCAGGGCCTCGAGCGCGTGAAGGAAGCATACCGCTCCTACCGGACGGCCTTTCCGGATGGGCGCCTGGCCATCGAGGACCTGATCTCCGCCGGAGATAGGGTCGTGGCCCGGATGACCTTCCGGGGCACGCACCTCGGCTCCTTCGCTGCCGTGCCGCCTACGAACCGGCCGGTGACGGTGGAGGTGGTGGACATCTGGCGCTTTGCGCATGGCCGCATCGTCGAGGGCTGGCATCTGGAGGACGATCTCGGCCTTCTGCAGCAGCTTGAAGTCGTCCCGGCGATCGCGCTGACGCCGGCAGAGCTCTAGCTATGGCCCCTCGGGGCGCAGGCCGATGTGGATGGCCGCCGTGCCCGGGAAAAGCCGGCGGGCGGTCAGCGGCGTCAGGCCTGCCTCCTCCATGGTGCGTGCGAGCGCCTCCGGCCGCGGGAAGGCGGCGACCGAGGCTGGCAGGTAGGTGTAGGCGCGGCGGCTGTTGGCGATGGCAGCGCCGAGGACGGGCACGAGCCGCGTGAAGTAGAGGCAGAACAGGCCGCGGAAGATGGGTGCCTGGGGCCAAGTCAGCTCCAGGCACAGGACGAGGCCGCCCGGCACAACGACCCGGCGCATCTCACGAAGGGCCCGGGGCAGGTCCGGCAGGTTGCGCAGGACAAAAGCCGAGACGATGGCAGAGCAGGAGGCGTCGGGCAGGGGTAGGTCGAGGGCATCACCACGCAAGAGCTCGATGCGGCCCTCGAGGCCCCGCCCGGCCAGCTTCCGCTGGCCGAGGACCAGCATCTGCGGCGATGGGTCGAGGCCCACGATGCGCAGCTCCGGCCGCCGGCGGGCGAGGGTGAGGGCGAGGTCGGCGGTGCCGGTGCCGAGGTCGAGCACCGGGCCGGGCCGACCGCCGTCGAGCAGGGCGCAGGCCTGCCGCCGCCAGAGGATGTCCAGCCCGGCGGACATGAGGTGGTTCATCAGGTCGTAGCGGCGGGCGATAGCGGCAAAGAGCTCGAGGCTCTGGCGGGGGTCGGCAACGGCGGGGACGCGTCGGGTCGGTGGAAGGTTCCTGTTCATATCTCCAGTCGGTTGTAGCGGCATGGGGGTGGGTTACCTG
>JAIMBM010000522.1 GCA_023511475.1 Anaerolineae bacterium | reverse complement strand
AATCGGGTAGGAGGGGGCCTCACGGCCCCCGTCCTCCCACACCACCGGACGTACTCACCGTATCCGGCGGTTTCCTCTATTGATGTAACGCAGCATATCTCTCAGAAAGGCTGACGAGGCCTTGCTCGCGGAACCACGCCGTGGACATGGCCTCGTTTGCTTGTGGGCTACCTGCCTTGCGCCACCAGCCCTTGCCGCTCAACGCCAAGAGCCACGCCCGCCATGCGGGTAACCCCAGACTCTGGAGCAAGTCGGCTATCGGCTTCGCGCGCTTCCGCTGCTTCAGGCGTACGCAACGCAGCTTGCGGCGTATCCACTCGTCGAGACGCTGCAGGTGGGTCTTGCACTCCGCATAGCGAAAGTAGGTTACCCAGCCCGTCAGACATGCGTTCAACTCCTGAATTACCCGCCCCAAGCTCACTCCACGGTTGCGCCGCGTGATCGCCCTCACCCGTTCCTTCATGCGTGCCAGGCTCGCGGGGGCTATCCCCAGTCGCCCGCCCGCCAGCAACCGGTGCCCCAGAAACTTGCGCTCCTCCACGTGGGCAACCGCACTCTTTTCGCGGTTTACCCGCAGGTGCAGCTTGCCCTCCAGAAAAGCCGTCACTGAGGCCATCACCCGCTCCCCTGCCGCCCGTGTCCGCACATAGATGTTGCAGTCGTCTGCATACCGGCAGAAGCAGTGTCCCCGTCGCTCCAACTCTTTGTCCAGATCGTCCAACAAGAGGTTGGCCAGGAGCGGTGAGAGTGGCCCGCCTTGCGGTGTCCCTTCGTAGCGCTCGACGTACACCCCTTGCTGCATCATCCCCGCTTCCAAGAAGCGCCGGACGATGCGCAGCAGGCGCTTGTCGGCCACTCGTCGGGCCAGCCGGGCCATCAACACGTCGTGGTTCACCCGGTCAAAGAACTTCTCCAGGTCGATATCTACGACGATGACCCGCCCGTCGCGCACGTACTCCGCTCCTCTCCGCAGCGCCTGATGGGCGTTGCGTCCAGGTCGAAAGCCGTAACTCGACGCCGAAAAGGTCGGGTCCAGCAGCGGTTCAAGCACCTGGAGGATCGCCTGCTGTACCAACCGGTCCACTACCGTCGGGATGCCCAACTGCCGCATCCCACCCCCCGGCTTGGGTATCTCTTTCCCCCGCACCGGCTGGGGCTGGTAGCTCCCGTCCAGCAGCGAAGCGACCAACTCCTCCTTGTGCTCGACCAACCAGGGGTATAGGTCATCGACGGTCATGCCGTCGACGCCCGGTGCGCCTTTGTTGGTTTTCACGCGCTTGTACGCTCGGTTCAGATTCGCTCGCTCGCATATCCTTTCCATGAGGTCGCGCGTCAGGGCTCGTTCTCGTTCCGACGCCGCGAGCGTTTGCGGCTCCTCGCACGCAGCAGCTCGGGTTCCGCCCTCGCCGTTTGCGCCGTGGCGCACGTCGTCCGCCCCCCTCTCGAAGAGGCTCGGTTGGTACCACGTGCCTTGCTGTCGCTCCACGCTCATCGAGTCGTCCCGCCTGCTCCCTGCAACAGAAGATTCGGCCCTTCGCCAGCGTCCCCACTGGCTACTATGGCCTCGGCTGACTTCTCCGTGCCCCTCGCGCCCTGTTGCCAGCGCGCTAGTCCGGTTCGCCCGGACAGATACGGAGACCTCCCAGGGTAAGTCATGTAGCCTTCCCTCGGCCCCCGCCGGGTCTACCTGCGTGCGTGTCCGGATGACTATTGGGCCTCCCCGTCCATGGCCGGGTTACCCCACCACGCCGGCCTTGTACCCGGTTTCTGTTCGTCGGGTCCGAGTTTTGCCTGCGGCTTCCTTCAGATTCCGCCTCGCGACGGACACCCTTGCCTTGGCTAGCGGTTCCGGTCATCACGGCCCGCAGAGGACTTGCACCTCCTGGTTACATGACATGCCTGGCGCACCAAAAAAACGCCCAGCCCCTCCCGGGGCTGGGCGCTTGCTCGCAGCTCTGTGGCCTGGCTTACCAGACCTGCGCGCTGTTCTCAGAGACGGCGTTCCAGAAGGTGTCCAGATCCACGGTCTGCATGACCTGGCCGCGGTAGCCCGAGACCTCCGGAGCCGTGTCGGCGTAGGTCACCCATTCCTTGCCGTCGGCATCCTCGGTGTAGCCGTACACGGCAACGATGTGACCGACGTTGGTCTGGCCCCAGCCCGGCAGGCCACGGGTCATGACGCCCGTGATCAGAGGCACCCCATGCTGGCGGATGTCATAGTCCAGCATGAAGCGGAAGTCGTCCTTCGTTGCGGCCTTGCCGTAGCGGTACCAGTTAAGCTCCTGGCCCGCCGCAGCGTTGACCCGGTCGTTCACGGGCTTGACGATGTCGCGGATCCAGACGCCCGAGTCGGGATCCAGGTTCATCTCCTCGCCCAGCTGGTCGATGTCGACCTTCTGAGGGAACTCGGGGTCCCAGTGCGAGATCAGCACCGTGGCCGCGCCGGCACCACAGTAGTTGCGGTGCGCATAGTCGTTGGGCTCGACGTACGGCGAGACGTACGCGATGCCGCCGCGAGTCTCCGGCGTGACCTTGAGGCCGCCCTGCGATGCTGCCATCGCCACCGACGGCTGGTTCATGTCCACCTGGTTGCCCTCCCGGGCCGCGCCCGCGTTCGGAACCATCTGCAGGCGGTCGCGGAGGCCGTCCCTCTCCTGTGTCTGCTCGACGACCCGCTGGGTCACCTTGGCCGGGTCAACCGCCACGGCCGCGGCGGGCACCCCAACGGCCCGTCCGAACGGCGCAAGAGTGATGAGAGCTGCGAGGATGAATGCGTGAAAGCGTCCTGCCTTCATCGCTCTACCTCCCAGTTCTTCTTTTGGCCAGGTGTGGGCACTCGCCCACCTACGCCACCGCCTGCCCCCTGGCTGGGTCAGGCGCGGGCCGCGACCGCGGGCGGGATCGGCCACACAGGGCACCTCCCGGCCCGAGCCACGAAGGCGGCATGATACCATGGCGTGGCCGTTATGTCAAGCAGCTCTTTCTCGCGGCCCCGGGGAGCGGTGTGCGCCGCAGCCGGGTCCCCCGCGCGGGCATACGAGTCTGTATCGGCTCCCACGCTCCGGGAGGCCTCAGATCGTACCTGCTGCCTCCCAACGCCCAGTCTGCACAATGCACACTCCGGGCAGGGGTAGGCCATGCCGTGATCGTCGCTGACTACGGGTCTCGCCAACCGTGGTCCCGCGCCCCGCCCCCTTGCCCGCCGCCTCAGCAGCGGGCAAGGGGG
>JAIMBM010000521.1 GCA_023511475.1 Anaerolineae bacterium | reverse complement strand
TGGAGTTGCAGCACACCGCGGCTGCCGCTCGGCGTGTTCCGAGCGCCAGTGTGGGCGGCGGGTGGTCCGCTGGGATGCGCGCCGAGCTGCTATCTCATGCCCCGTGATGCTCTGTAGCCCGACTTGTGGGTAATGCACAGCGCCGCGGCGGGGGCGGGGCGAGGGGCTGACCCCTGCTTTGCCGCCAGAGCGGCAAAGCAGGGAATGCCCCGAGGGGTGGGGGCATCCTCGACAATCGGAGTGCGCTCGGGGACCGGAGGGCCTCTACGCTCGCCCGGTCGGCCTACGCCCCCAACAGAATATGCCCCGTTCGGGTAATAGACCCCGGGGGCAGGCCACTGCTATAATGGGGCAGATACCAGGAGGGGCCAGCATCGGCTGCGCCGTTTGGCCAACTTGAGAGGAGATCCGGATGACCACAACACCTCAGGACGTCGTCAGGACAGCCCAGGAGGTCCAGATCGTGGACCTGCGGTTCACCGACCTGCCGGGGGTCTGGCAGCACTTTTCGATTCCTGCCCGCGACCTCACCGAGGAGCTGTTCGAGGAGGGGATCGGCTTCGACGGCTCGTCGATCCGTGGCTTCAAAGAGATCCACGAGTCCGATATGCTTCTCATGCTCGACCCGAACACCGCCTTCGTAGACCCGGTGCTCGAGGTGCCCACCCTCGCCATCATCTGCGACGTGTACGACCCCATCACCCGTCAGCCCTACACGCGGGACCCGCGCTACATTGCGCGCAAGGCCGAGGCCTACCTCAGGCAGACCGGCATCGCCGACGTCAGTTACTGGGGGCCGGAGTGCGAGTTTTTCATGTTCAGCGACGTGCGCTATGGCTGCAACACCAACTCGGCCTTTTACGCCATCGACAGCGTGGAAGGCTGGTGGAACTCGGCTACGGACCTGAAGCCCAACTTTGGCGGGCAGATCCTCCCCAAGCGCGGCTACTTCCCCTGCCCCCCCACCGACACGCAGCAGGACGTGCGCTCCAGGATAGTGCTCGCCCTCGAGGCTGCAGGCATTCGGACCGAGGTGCACCACCACGAGGTAGCGACCGCCGGGCAGGCGGAGATCGACATGCGCTACGACACGCTCGTGCGCATGGCCGACCAGGTCCTCATCTACAAATACGTGGTCAAGAACGTGGCGCGCCGCTACGGCCTCACGGCCACGTTCATGCCCAAGCCGCTCTACGAGGACAATGGCTCCGGGATGCACACGCACCAGAGCCTGTGGAAGGGCGGGGAGAATGTCTTCTATGACGAGGCGGGGTACGCCGGTCTCTCTGAGACGGCCCGGTACTATATCGGCGGCCTGCTGCGGCACGCGTCCGCAATCCTCGCCTTCGCTGCCCCGACGACAAACTCGTACCGTCGCCTCGTGCCCGGTTTCGAGGCGCCGGTCAACCTTGCCTACTCGCAGCGCAACCGCTCGGCGTGCTGCCGCATCCCGGTCTACTCCAAGCGGCCGCAGGCCAAGCGCATCGAGTTCCGGCCGCCCGACCCGAGCTGCAACCCCTACCTGGCCTTCGCCGCCATGCTGCTGGCCGGCCTCGACGGCATCCAGAACCGCATCGATCCCGGCGAGCCGGCCGACAAGGACCTGTACGACCTGCCCTGGGAGGAGGCCCGGCTCATCCAGCAGGTGCCTGGCTCTCTCAGCGAAGCCCTCGACGCCCTCGAGGCCGACCACGACTTTTTGCTGCGCGGGGATGTGTTCACCGAGGATGTGATCGAGACCTGGATCGCCTACAAGCGGGAGAACGAGGTCGACCCGGTGCGCACCCGTCCGCACCCGTACGAGTTCCATCTCTACCTCGACCTGTAAGGCAGCAATCAGCTGCATGCAATAACCAGCGTCGGCGTTTGTAGCCGGCGCTGGTTGCATTTTGCCAAGCCCATAGTTTTTCGGCAACTGCAAGGATGGGCTTATTCACTTTCGTTTTCCGCCTCATCGTCTTCCGCTTCATTTGTGGAACCGGGGGTACTGTCCTCTGGAGGTTCAGCGTCTCCAGTAGCGTCGGCGGTCAATCGAAGCGCTTGGACACCGGTCTGTGCGGTGGGGCTGGTCGCGGTGGCCAACGGCGTGTGTGTTACGGCGGGTGAACGGTGGTGGTGCCAGCCGCCGTACAAACCCAGGGCTGCTAGGCTGAGGGCACCCAGACTGATCCACTGGGGAAGGGTAGATCGGGACATGCACAAGCCTCCTTACAAACAACCGTCTCGGGGTGGTATGAAAAAGCTGGCTGCTAACAGCAACCAGCGGTAGGATGTGCAAGCGGCACATGTATTATGTAAGGTTGGGAAACACTGCATTCATTCTGCCAAAGTTCACCACCTCAGAGTGGCAGCGGTTACAGTTCCCAGGTCTCCCCCGGCTTTAACACCTTACCTTGCACGCCAGCGGCTGCCAACTGCCGAACAAACGCGTCCGCGTCTTGTTGAATCGCCGGGAACGTGTTGTAGTGAATCGGAATGACGCATTTCGCGCGCACCCATTGTGCAGCCACCACCGCATCCTCGGGACCCATGGTGAACGTATCGCCAATCGGCAGGCAGGCCACGTCGATGGCGTGCCGCTCGCCAATCAGTTTGAGGTCGCTGAACAAGCCGGTGTCACCTGCGTGGTAGAGTGTTTTGCCGCCCATTTCGAGGATGTACCTGCCTGGCATGCCCGCATACACGATTTTTTGATCACTCTCGATGATATACGAGGACGAGTGGAACGCTTGGGTCATTTTTACCCGGCCGAACGGCAAGCGGATGGACCCGCCGATGTTTAATCCGCTGGTCTGCACGCCTTGCCAGGCCAAGTAGGTGGCCAACTCGTGCGTCGCTACCACGGTAGCGTTGTTCTGCTTCGCCAAGGCGATGGCGTCCGCTGTATGGTCAAAGTGACCATGTGTCAACAAGATGTACTGAACGCGGACGTCAGCAAGGCTGGTTTTAAAGCCGGGTGGCGTCAGAAAAGGATCAATGATCAGTGACGTGCCGTCATGCACCACTTGGACACACGAGTGACCGTGGTAAATTAGTTGCACGTACATCCCCTCCTAGGTTAAATGTGCCAACCCAGCTACCCTCCCAAGTTAGTCTGCGGTGGGGCGGGGTTGCCAGGTGGACGGCCAAGCGTCCGCAGCTTCATTATACCGAAGATGCGTTGACGCTTCCTGGAGGCGCGTGTAAAGTGAAGGCAAGCGTGGCTCGTCAGCCCTTCTCAGCAGGGA
>JAIMBM010000520.1 GCA_023511475.1 Anaerolineae bacterium | reverse complement strand
CCCTCAAGTTAGCGCCTATGGGGCACCGGGGGTGGGGGTCCTCCCATCAGCAGCACAGATGAGCCTGCCCGCAGACTGCGAAACCCACGAGGAGGCAGGCGTGGGAACACGTTTTGTGCCCGGCCAGCGGCACGCATGGGGCGTGCTTGCGCGAGGAGCGGAGGTGCCGCCCCGCCGCTAGGCCTCCCAGGTGAAGCGGAAGACGACTTCCTTGCGCTGGTTCTCCCGCTCCAGATACTCGATGCTCGGCGTCCCGAGGGGCCTCATGAGCATGAACCGGTGATTCACGGCAAAGGTAAAGTTGCGCTCCTGGCTCAGAGCGTCGGCAAGGGCATGCAAAGCGGCAACAAAGGTCTCACGGGGTACCTCTTCCCTCCAGCGGGTAGTCAGACCCCGCTCTTCCGGAATCGGCCCGCCCGCGTGCGCCTCGGCCTGTACGTTGCCTTCGACTTGCTCCTCCCGCTCGTAGCTCAACTGTACCTTTTCGGGGTCAACCTCTTCGACCAGTCGGTCGGGAACCCACCAGACCATGAGAACCTCCTGCCGGCCAGCCTGCCGGATAGCAGCAGGAGGCGTGCCACGCTGCTCTCTCGCCTCAGCCGTCTGCGACGACCCACGTTCCCGTCTGCCCTGCAAGAGCCCTTGCGATCATGTCCAGCTTGGTGATCAGCGCCCTCCCCCGGGGGTTCGCTTCCAGGTACGCAATGATAGCCTCGATCTTGGGCCCCATGCTGCCCGCCAGAAAGTGCCCCTCGGCCAGGTAGCGCTTTGCCTCGCCGAGGGTCATGCGGTCCAGCCACCGCTGGTCGGGCCTGTTAAAGTTGAGGGCAACCTTCTCCACGGCCGTAGAGATGAGGAAGAGGTCCGCCTTCAAAGCCGAGGCGAGCAGGCTCGAGGCGCGGTCCTTGTCGATGACGGCGATTGTGCCCCGCAGCAGCCCAGCCTCGTCCCTGACGACGGGAATCCCTCCTCCCCCAACCCCGACGACGATAAAGCCAGCCTCGAGCAACACCCGGATGGCGTCCTGCTCGACAATCTCCAGTGGGATCGGCGAGGCGATCATGCGGCGCCAGCCACGGCCGGCATCCTCGCGAACCGTCCACCCCTCCCTGGCAAACTCGAGCGCCTTCTCTCTGGTGGTAAAGCTGCCGATGCCCTTGGTCGGGTTCTGGAAGGCCGGATCGTTGCGGTCCACCAGCACCTGGGTGGCCACGGCCACCACGGAGCGGCTCAGCCCCCTGTGCCTGAGCTCATTGTCGAGGGCCCGGGCGATCATGTAGCCGATGGCACCCTGGGTCTCGGCGCCGATCACATCGATCGGCGTCATGGGCACCTCGTGGGCCGCCAGCTCGTTTCGGCGCAGGATAAAGCCGACCTGTGGCCCGTTACCATGCGTGATGACGATGCTCCAGCCATCGGCGACCATGTCCCCGATATGGCGGCAGGTCTCCTCAACGGTCGCGATCTGGGAGGGCACGTCCTCGTGCGCCTGATCTCTGATCAGCGAGTTGCCCCCGATGGCAACGACGGCGACTTTGTCCACGGTTCTCTCCTCATTCCTGATGCGACAGAATCGGTAGACTGGAACACTCCACCAGGTGCTTGCCGCCCGCAAGCGCCGGTTATGCGGGAACAGAGGCGGTACCCGGGCCGGAAGGAGCAGGGCAGAATCAGGGCCGCAGCACCGGTAGCCGAATGCGGCTGCGCGTCGCCCCCGCCTTGCTGCCGTAGCGGCCGACGATCTCGACGTACCTCTGCTCGACCTCGGCCACCACATCTCTCCAGGTCCGGTAGAGCGTGGAGTGGGCACGCTGCCCGGCCTGCTCCAGCAACCCGCGGTTGCCCACAAGGCTGAGGAGCCTCTCGGCATACCCTTCAGCAGAGTTGGGGGCGAGGAAGCCGTTCAAGCCATCCTCGACGCCCTCGGCAGCCGCCGAGCCCTCGATCAGGAGGGCCGGCAGGTAGCAGGCCGCCGCTTCGCGCACGACCAGAGGCGCGTTGTCGTAGAGCGAAGGAAACAGCAAGAGGTCCGCCCGGGTATAGAGGGATTTCAGGTGCTCCCTGTCGTAGACGATGCCGAGAAAGGTCACGCAATCCTTCAGCCCGAGCTGCTCCACACGCTGCCGCATCTCGGGCTCGGCATATCCCGTGCCTGCAAAGAACATCCGAAAGCCAGCGCCGCGCTCCCTGGCAATCTTGAGGGCGGCCAGGAGGAGGCCATGGTTCTTCTCCCACACGTGCTGGCCCACGAAAAGGAGGACGAGGTCGGTCGGCGCCGTCCCGAGGAACTCGTTGCCCCGCTCGCGCAGCACGCCACGCTCTTCCGGTTGGACCTCGATGTCGGTGCCGTTGGGCACGACGTCGTACTCGCCGGTATACCCATACTCACGGAGGGTCCGACCCGTGGCCTCGTTGGGGACCCAGACGACATCTACTGACTGGTAGTAGTCCACGATGACCTTGACGGCATAGTCAATGATTCGCGGGCTGGGCGCCACCGTCTCCAGGTTCTCGCGGTACTTGGTGTGAAAGGTAGCCACGATGGGGATGCCTCTGGCCCGTGCGATGATGAGGGCGAGCTGCCCGGCGACAAAGGGGCAGTGGGCATGGACAAGGTCGAATGGGATCGCCCGGATCTGATTGAGGAAGGCGACATCGAAGGGCGGAATGCCCACCCGGTATGGTCGCCGCTTCGGGAAAGGCACCGAGAAGTAGCGCAGGACGGGAAACTCGAACCGGTCGACATGGCCCGGGATGCTTGGGGCAACCACGTAGGCGGGACCCAGGCTCCTGTTCAGCCAGAAGGCGTAGTTCTGGACGGTCAGTGATACACCGTCAATGATGGGGACGAAGGAGTCGTTGAACTGCCCGGTAACCAGCCTTGCTGTCATGCTCCTTCGCTTCCGTATGGCCTGCTGCGACGGCCAGTCGTCGGCCAGCGTCGCCCGCTGTGATCACACCAACCGACGGCCTGGCTCGCCCTTGCCTCAGGTTCCTCGTGACGATCTGACGGGGCCGACTATACCCCGAGAGCGATGCT
Organism: Anaerolineae bacterium; assembly: GCA_023511475.1. Lineage (GTDB taxonomy): Bacteria > Chloroflexota > Anaerolineae > SpSt-313 > SpSt-313 > SpSt-313. The sequence goes on along the minus strand of JAIMBM010000520.1, from coordinate 192 downwards.
ATTGTCAAGAACGCGAGTCCGCCTGGATACCCGGCGGCGTAACTGTTCAGACTCGCATCCTGGCAGCGCCGGCTGCCATGTGTTGCCCCCACCCCGTTCCCCTCCCCCGAGCGGGTACGCGGTGCCCGCTCGGGGGAGGGGCCATTCTCTATGGGTGTCCCGGGCTCTGCTGGCGCGCCGCGGCGCGCCAGC
>JAIMBM010000519.1 GCA_023511475.1 Anaerolineae bacterium | reverse complement strand
ACCCCCACCCAAGGGCATTCCCCGCTTTGCCCTGTGGGCAAAGCGCGGAATGCCCCCGCGGCGGGGGCGGGGAAAACGAGGAAGGGCGTGTCCGCGGGCGGAGAAGTTGCCTGCCTGGACATTCGGCCTCCAGTGGAGGCGCGGGCGACGGTTCACGATGGCGTCAACGGGCCACACCCCAGGGGAGATAGCAGAAGGGAGCATGGTGAGAACCCAGATAGTCCGTCGGCTGGCACTGTCACTGGCCAGCGCCCTGCTGCTCATGGTGGCGTGTGCCTGTATGGAGCCGGTGACTGTGCCCGAGCTGCCTCGGGGGACCGAGCCACCGACCACTGTGACCCCGACCCGCAGCCCCAACCAGCGCGATACCATTCAGGCCGGCACAGAGCCCTCCGACAGGTTCGCGATGGCCGGATGCGGAGCAGCCTCTCCTCGCCCTGGGAGGGCAGGCCGCCATGTGGCACACTTTGTGCTAGTCCGGGGGTGACCGGTCTGGCAGGCCCGTCACCCGGTGTCTCTGACCGCCACATCGCCGGCAAGCAAGCGCCGTGCGTAGGCCCGCTCCGGTCCGCCGCACGTTCGGTGGGCCGAAGCGATCGCCACCTCAATCCGGGCTATATCCTCCAGTCCTTCCACCAGCCCTGACGGCCTGTCGCAAGACCCCGTTGCGCTTGTGTGCGGGAGTGCCTAGAGGTAGTCGCGTAGATGAGTGGTTACCGGGATGACGATGACAATCGTCGGGACCCGCCGCCGGGCGGGCAGACGCGGAGCCTCTCCTGGCTGTGGATTCTGCTGATCCTGGCTCTGCTGGGGTGGAATGTGTGGGCGTTCCTGGCCCCGGCGGCTGGCCTCGGCAGCGCCGAGATTCCCTACAGCACCTTCCTGGAGCAGGTCGAGGCGGGCAACGTCAAGAGCGTGGAGATCAGGGGAAGCCGGGTGTATGGCGCCTTCAAAGAGCCGGTCGAGTGGCTGGATGCCGCTCCGGGGGCGGACCGGCCGGCGAGCGTGCCCTACGCCGAACCGGGTGCGCAGGGCCTGACTGCCTCCGACCGTACGGAGGACTTTACCACAGTCATTCCCGAAGCGGTCGGCGATGAGTCGCTCTTGCCGCTGCTCAGGGCGAAGCGGGTTACCATCCGCGCCGTCCCGGGCGGCACGCCGTGGTACCTGGTGCTCCTGAGCAACGGCCTGCCGATCCTCCTGCTGGTTGGCTTCTTGCTGTGGATGGGCCGCCAGGGCACACAGACGCAGGGCGACATCACGGGCTTTCTGCGGAGCCGGGCCCGCCGGTATAGTCCCTCCGGCCAGCGGCGCATGCTTTTTTCCGATGTGGCGGGCGAGGAAGAGGCCAAGAGGGACCTGGCTGAGGTGGTGGATTTCCTCAAGAACCCCCGCAAGTATCACGACCTCGGGGCGCGCATTCCGCGGGGTATCCTCCTGGTGGGGCCGCCGGGCACCGGCAAGACCTTGCTGGCGCGGGCGGTCGCCGGGGAGGCGAATGTGCCTTTTTTCAACATCAGCGCCTCCGAGTTTGTGGAGATGTTTGTGGGCGTTGGTGCGAGCCGTGTGCGCGACCTGTTCGACCGTGCCAAGCGGGCGGCGCCCTCCATCGTGTTTGTCGACGAGCTGGACGCCGTCGGGCGGCAACGGGGCGTCGGCGTGGGCGGCGGATCGGATGAGCGGGAGCAGACGCTGAATCAGCTTCTGGTGGAGATGGACGGCTTTGACGAGCGGCAGAATGTGATCGTCATGGCAGCGACGAACCGCCCCGATGTGCTCGATCCGGCCCTCCTGCGCCCCGGCCGCTTCGACCGGCACATCACTGTCGGGCTGCCCGACCGACAGGGGCGGCAGGGGATTCTGGATATCCACACCCGACGCCTGCCCCTGGCCAGAGAGGTCGATCTGGAGGTGCTGAGCCGGAGCACAGCCGGGTTCAGCGGGGCTGACCTGGCGAACCTGTGCAACGAGGCGGCCCTCAACGCCGCCCGCAACAACCGCCGGCAGGTCACCATGGCCGATTTCGATGAGGCGCTGGACAAGCTCCTTCTCGGAGCAGCCCGCACCACACTCCTGTCGGAGCAAGAGCGGCGCACGATTGCCTACCACGAGGCCGGGCACGCGCTGGTCGCCGCCAGCCTCCCCGAGGCGGACCGTATCCGCAAGATCAGTATCGTGCCCCGAGGACACGCCGGCGGCGCAACCGAGCTACTCCCAGCGGAGGACCGGACCAACTATACACGCTCGTACCTGCTGGCGCAGCTCACCGTCCTCCTCGCCGGCCGCGCCGCCGAAGAGCTGTACGTACACGACGTGACCGTCGGCGCCGAGAACGATCTCCAGCGGGCAACCGAGACGGCCCGGCGGATGGTGACCCGCTGGGGTATGAGCGAGCTGGGGCTCGCCTGCTACCGGGCTGGCGCCCATGAGCAGCCGTTCCTCGGCTACGACCTGACGCAGGGGCGCGACTATAGCGAGGCCGTTGCTGCCGATATCGACCGTGCCGTGAACGACCTGCTGAAGAGCCGCTACGAAGTAGCCACTGGCATCCTTCAGTTCGAGGAGGAAGCGATGCATCGCCTGGTGGACCTCCTGCTGCGCGAAGAGGCCATCACCGCCGAGCAGCTTGTAGGCGTCCTCGGGGGGTCTGCCGATGCCTGAGCCAGACCGGACCACCCTCGCCGTGGCCGTGACCTTGCTGGGCGCACTGCTCTTCCTCGCAGGCTCTTTCATCCCCTTTTTCATCGCCGAGGCGTGGGGGCCGCTGTGGGGGGTCGAGTGGTGGCCGCCGGAGGGGGGGCACTCCTTCGGCAGGGTGGGGCCGCTGTATGGCATCTCAGCGTGGCCGGTCCTCCTGGCCGTCCCCATCTCGGCGACGACGGTCGGCGTCCTCTTTGTCGTCACAACAGGCCTTGCCGTGGTGGGCTGGCGCGGGGCCATCTGCTCGAGGCTGGGAGGGGAGTAGGCAGGACTCCTGGCCTGCCGCGCTCCCGCTGGCCTGCGCTCGATGATGGCGCTGCTTCCTCGGGGCGCAAGAAGCCATCCCCGGATAGGGGCTGGCAACCTGCTGTTCCCATAACATGTGCAGGCCCCGAGCGTGCCTTCTTCCCCATAAGTGCCCCCGCCCCTCGGGGCATTCTCTGCTTTGCTGCCGGAGCGGCAAAGCAGAGGTTAGCCCCTCGGCCCGCCCCCGCTGCGGCGGCGAAAAAAGTGTTCGGGAACCCCTCCCCCTGTCCCCCTCCCCAA
>JAIMBM010000052.1 GCA_023511475.1 Anaerolineae bacterium | reverse complement strand
CACCCCCGCTTTTCAGATTCCCCGCCCCCGCGGCGCGGGGGCGGGGCCAGGGGTGGGAGGTCGCGCTATCGGTGATGCCTCCGAGCTCCTCCAGCGCATGGAGGCTGGCCGCCCTTCAACCCCTCCCCCAGACGGACGCCACGGCGTCCGCCTGGGGGAGCAGCAGGGGCAGAGGCAACACCGCACTACCAACCGCGGCTCTAGGAAGGCAAGTGCAAACAGCGACGCGCAGGGATTGCGTTTATCGTCAAACTATGTTAGGATATCTGTGTGCATACGAGGCAACGCGTCACAGGGAGGCTACTAGCGCACGTGCGAAGGAGACTGCCCATGGCCCTAACCGACGTGCCGGAGATCGTCGTCCGTCGTCTACCCCTATACCTGCGAGCGCTCACCGCCCTGGCGGAGAGCAACCACCTGGTCACCTCTTCGCAGGAGCTGGCGGCCCGGCTCGGCATCAGCTCGGCGCAGATCCGAAAGGACCTCTCCTACTTCGGCGAGTTCGGCAAACAGGGGATGGGCTACGAGGTGCCCTATCTGCGGGACCAGCTCCGCCGCATCCTCCAGGCGGACCGCCACTGGAGCATGGTTCTGGTCGGAGCAGGGGACCTGGGGCATGCCATCGTCAACTATGCCAGCTTTAAACGCTGGGACTATGAGATCATAGCCATCTTTGACAACGACCCGGCCAAGATCGGTCGCAAGCTTGGGGGTCTGACAATCCGCCCAGCGGACGAGCTGGAGAGCGCCGTCCGTGAGCTCGGGGTGCAGATAGGCATCATCGCCGTTCCGGCGGCGCAGGCCCAGGCGGTCGCAGAGCGGCTGATCCGCGGTGGCGTCCGTGCCATCCTGAACTATGCGCCCGTCTCCCTGAACCTGCCCCCTGACGTGCGGGTCCATTCTATCGATCCGGTAGTCGGCCTGCAGAGCATGACCTACTACCTGAGCCCGTCGTCCTGATCGTGTGCGCGGCCTCCATACGCCCGAATCAAACCAGGCAGGTGAGCGCTCGCCCTCCTGCCTGGTTGCTGCGCAGGTGCGCAGCGAGACCTACGGAACGTCGAGCGTGCGGCGGAGGATATCGGTCATCTCCAGCGCCTTGCCGGCGCCAAGGGCCACACAGGCGACCGGATTCTCGGCCACGTGACAGGGCACGCCCGTGTGCTTGGTGAGGAAGCGATCGATATTCCGCAGGAGCGAGCCGCCGCCGGTCATGACCATGCCCCTGTCGATAATATCCGAAGCCAGCTCGGGCGGCGTCTTCTCCAGCACTGAGCGCACCGTGTTCACGATAGCGGCCAGTGGCTCGGCGAGGGCTTCGGTGATCTCGGACGAGGTCACCTGTATCGTGCGCGGCAGCCCGGCGACCTGATCACGCCCGCGGACCTCCATCGTCAGTTCCTGCTCCAGAGGCAGCGCTGAGCCGATGGCGATTTTGATCTCCTCGGCCGTCTGGTCGCCGATGAGCAGGTTGTACTTGCGACGCACAAAAGCTGAGATTGCCTCGTCGAGCTTGCAGCCTCCGCTGCGGACAGAGCTGGCGACCACAATGCCGTGCACGGCGATGACCGCCGCCTCGCAGGTGCCTCCGCCGATATCCACGATCATGTTGCCCGAGGGCGTGCCGACGGGCAGGCCTGCGCCGAGGGCCGCGGCCAATGGTCCGGGTATGAGAAAGGCTTCCCGCGCTCCGGCAGCCAGCGTGGCATCGCGCACGGCGCGGCTCTCGACGCTGGTAACCCCAACCGGCACGCTGACCATGACCGTCGGCTTGACGTGCACACGGCCACAGACCTTGCGGATAAAGTGGTGCAGCATCTTCTCGGTCACGACATAGTCCGCAATCACCCCTTCCCGCATCGGTCGTGCGACCTCAATGGTCTCCGGGGTACGGCCCAGCATGCTGTGGGCCTCACTGCCAACGGCCATGATGCGGTTGTCGCGCACCGAGATGGCCACCACCGAGGGCTCCTGCAGGACGATCCCCTTGCCACGCACGTAGACCAGGACACTGACCGTCCCCAGGTCCACTCCGATCTGCCGAGCGAACATCCATCCTCCAACTAGGACCCGCTAGCCGGCGGGTGCCTCGGGGTGGCTATGGTTCTGCGGATTCCCCCGCCACCTTTTGCGTATCCTCACTTCGCGTGATCCGTGCACCGAGTCCCGCGAGCTTGAGGTCGATCCGGTCGTAGCCACGGTCGATGTAGTGCACATCCGTGATGGTCGTGGTGCCCTGCGCGGCCAGCCCGGCCAGGGTCATGGCGGCCCCGCTGCGGATATCCAGCGTCCGCACCCTGGCCCCTCGCAGCGCCGTTGGCCCGTGGATGATGGCCGTCTGCCCGCGCACCTGAATCCGCGCCCCCATGCTGATCAGCTCGTCCACGTAGCGCAAGCGGTCGTCGTACATCGTCTCATGGATCGAGCTTTCGCCTTCGGCCTGGGTCATCAGCACGGCAAACGGGGCCTGGAGGTCAGTCGGGAAGCCGGGATAGGGGAACGTCTGTATGTCCAGACTCCTCAGGCGGCCTGTACTACGCACCACATAGTGCTCGGGGTCGATTCTAACATCAACGCCCGCTTCCTGCAACTTGCTGTTCAGGGCCCCGAGGTAGGGTGCAACGGCCGAGTCCATGGCGACACAGCCACCCGTCACGGCGGCTGCGATGGCGAATGTGCCCGCCTCCAGCCGGTCCGGCATGATCCGGAAGGCCCCGCCATGGAGCCGCTCGACGCCCTCAACCTGGATGATGCCAGTGCCCGCGCCATAGATGCGCGCGCCCAGAGAGTTCAGGAACTGCGCCAGGTCCACGACCTCGGGCTCTACGGAGGCGTTCTCGATGATGGTGGTGCCCCGCGCGAGGCACGCCGCCATGAGCAGGTTCTCGGTCCCCGTGTGGCTGGGGTAGTCCAGCGACAGCCGCTCGCCCCACAGGTGCGGCGCCCGGGCGCGGTAGTTGCCGTTCTGGCGCTCTATCTGCGCGCCCATGGTCTGAAAGCCCTTCAGATCCACGCTCACAGGCCGGGTGCCGATGGCGCAGCCACCCGGGTGGGGCGCCTCGGCCTGGCCAAACCGCGCCAGCAACGGCCCCACAACCAGAAAGCTCGACCGCATCCTCGTGGCCAGGTCAGCAGGCACCTCGGCGGTATTCACGTTTCGAGCACGGATGACCACGGTCGAGCGGTCCACCCACTCCAGCTCGGCCCCCAGCGCCCGCAGGACCTCGGCCATTGTGAGTATATCCTGGATGTAGGGGACTTTCTCCAGGTAGCACTCGTCGGAAGTCAGGAGAGTCGCAGCCATGATCGGCAGAGCTGCATTCTTGGCTCCCCCGATCTCTGCCTCCCCCTGGAGGGGCACGCCGCCCTCCACGGTGAAATACGACATAGCACCTAAAGACACCCCTCTCACTCAGCTTATAGTGCGCAACAACCTCCGAAGGGGCAGGCATCGCCGCGAGAGCACCCCGCAGCAGCCTGCCCCCTAGTCATCACCAATGCCATCGTCCGAATGCCTTACGCTCCGCGGCGCCCGGCGACGGGCGACGCGCAGGCGCACCAGCGACCGTCGCAGCGCCGCCTCAGCTTGAATCGCCTCAATGCGAGACTGCCGCTGCCGCAGCAGCTCCAGAGCGCGCTCTCGGGCCGCCTCGGCCCGGCGCACGTCGATCTCCGCCGCCGGCTCCGCTGTGTCGGCCAGGACGACAACCCGGTCCGCCAGCACCTCGATAAAGCCGCCGCCGATGGCGAACGCTTCCTCGGCGCCCTCCCGACGGATGACCAGCTCGCCAGGGCTCAGGCGCGCGACCAGAGGGGCGTGGTGCGGCAGGATGCCGAGTTGCCCTTCAGCGCCGGGCGCAAGGACCATATCGGCCTCACCGCTGTAGACCAGCCGCTCGATGGTCACAACCTCGACCTGCATGGCCCGCTACACTCCCCGCTCCATCCTGCCCGACTCTCATCCGCCCCGGTGCGCTCTGCAGACCCTGCGTATCATGCGGCCACCTCTTTCGCCGCCTCGATCACCTCGTCGATGGTCCCTCGCATGTAGAAGGCCTGCTCGGGGATCTCGTCGAGCTCACCCTCCAGGATCAGCCTGAAGCCCCGCACCGTCTCCCGGATCGGCACATAGCGCCCCGGCCGGCCTGTGAACTGCTCGGCCACGAACATGGGCTGTGAGAGGAAGCGTTGGATGCGGCGGGCCCGCGCCACGATACGCTTGTCCTCATCGCTCAGCTCCTCGATACCGAGGATGGCGATGATATCCTGCAGCTCCCTGTACCGCTGGAGCACCTGTTGCACGCCGCGTGCCACGGCATAGTGCTCCTCGCCCACGATGCGCGGATCCAGAATCCGCGAGGTCGAGGCCAGCGGGTCCACTGCCGGATAGATGCCCATCTCGACGATCGACCGGTCGAGCGCCACCGTCGCATCGAGGTGGGCAAAAGTCGTGGCGGGTGCAGGGTCTGTGTAATCATCGGCAGGTACGTATACCGCCTGAACGGAGGTGATCGACCCCTTCTTTGTCGACGTGATCCGCTCCTGCAGGGCACCCATCTCGGTCGCCAGCGTCGGCTGGTAGCCCACCGCCGAGGGCATCCGCCCCAGGAGCGCCGAGACCTCCATGCCCGCCATCACAAAACGATAGATGTTGTCGATGAAGAGCAGCACGTCCCTGCCCTCATCGCGAAAGTACTCGGCCAGGGTGAGCCCCGCCAGCCCCACGCGCAGGCGCACCCCCGGCGGCTCGTTCATCTGGCCAAAGACCAGGGCCGTCTTGCCCAGAACGCCCGCGGCCCGGATCTCGTTCCACAGGTCGTTGCCCTCGCGGCTCCGCTCGCCCACTCCCGCAAACACAGAGAGTCCGCCATGTTCGAAGGCAATGTTCCGGATCAGCTCGTAGATGATGACCGTCTTGCCGGTGCCGGCCCCTCCAAAAACACCGGTCTTGCCACCCTTGGTGAAGGGCGCGATGAGATCGATGACCTTCAGACCGGTCTCAAAGACCTCGGTAGTCGTGGACTGGTCCTCAAAGCTCGGCGGCGGGCGATGGATAGGGTACCGCTCCGCTGCCTCGACGGCGCCGAGGCCATCGATGGGCCGGCCCAGCACGTTGAGCAGTCGGCCTAGCGTCGCCGGACCCACGGGGACGGTGATCGGCTCGCCCGTGTCGATGGCCTCCGTGCCCCTCCGCAGGCCGTCGGTCGTATCCATAGCCACGCAGCGGACCCAGCCGTTCTCCAGCTGCTGCTCGACCTCGACGATCAGCGGGTCTCCCTCCGGCCTCGGTATGGCCACGGCGTTGTAGATCGCCGGAAGCTCGTCAGGCGGGAAGGCGATATCCACCACCGGCCCAATGACCTGGACAATCTCTCCCCGTGTTCCCTTCGCCATCAGTCCTCCACAGTAGCCACAGCCGCCCGCCGGGGCCCGCCCGGCGGCACCGGTCTCACGGCGCGGCACGGCGCAGCGTCCCGGGCGCCTGCACGCGCTCGAGCGCCGCCGCGCCGCCGATGATGTCGATCAGCTCCTTGGTGATCGCCTCCTGCCGCGCCTTGTTGTAGCTCAGGGTCATCTCGTCGATCAGCCGGAGCGCATTGTCGGTAGCGTTGCGCATGGCCACCATCCGCGCCGAGTGCTCGCTGGCCAGCGCCTCGAGAATGGCCCGGAAGACCTGCAGCTCGGTAAACCGCTGCAACATCGGCCCCAGAATCGCCTCCGGGGAGGGCTCGAGCAGGAATGGAACGCTAGCGCCGGAGGAGGCCTGCCGCTCCGCAGCCGCCGACTGGATGGGCAGCAACAGCTGTACCTTTGGCCGCTGCACCAGCGTGCTCACAAACTCGGTGTACACAAGCCAGACCTGGCCCACAAGGCCGCGCTCGAGATCATCCATGACCAGGCGAGCGATGGGCCGCACATCGTCAGCAGTCGGCCGGTCGCCCAGGTCAAAGTCGGCCACCAGGTTCAGGCCATGCCGGAGGGCATAGTCACGCCCCTTGCGCCCGACGGTGACCAGGCGCACCGGCACCTTCTGGGCGGTGATAAAACCCATCGCCTCGCTGATTACGTTGTGGTTGTACCCGCCGCACAGGCCACGGTTGGCAGTCACGAGCACTACTTCAACGGCACGCACCGGGCGCTCCCGCACCAGGGGCTGCTCACGCATCTGCCGCGGGCTGAGGCGCGAGGCCAGGTGCCCCAGCACCTCCCACGACCTCTCTGCATAGGGGCGCGTCGCCAGGGCCGCAAGCTGCGCCCGGCGCATCTTGGATGCAGAGACCGTCTGCATCGCCCGGGTGACCTGAGCGATGTTGCGGATGCTGCGTATGCGCTTACGGATCGCACGGAGCGTGGCCAAGGCTAGTAACCCCCAATCGCCTTGAACTCCCGAATGGCGGCCTCCAGCGCCGCCTCGGTCTCCGGCGTCATCGCTTCACCGGTCGCGATGGTCGCCATCAGATCGGCCTTCTGAGTGGCCATGAACTGGTGGAACGCCGCCTCAAAGGCCCGTACCCGCTCCACCGGCACATCGTCGAGCAGACCTCGTGTGACCGCATAGACGATGGTCACCTGCTGCTCCAGCGGCATCGGCTGATACTGAGGCTGCTTCAGGACCTCGGTGGCGCGCTGCCCACGCTCGAGCTGGAAGCGGGTGGCGCGGTCCAGCTCGGAGCCGAACTGGGCAAAGGCGGCCAGGTCGCGATACTGCGCCAGGTCAAGACGGAGCCGGCCCGCTACCTGCTTCATGACCCTGGTCTGCGCGGCGCCTCCGACGCGCGACACCGACAAGCCTACGTTCACCGCGGGACGCACGCCGGCATAGAAGAGATCGCTCTCCAGGTAGATCTGCCCATCGGTGATCGAGATCACATTCGTCGGGACGTAGGCGGTCAGGTCGCCGAGCTGGGTCTCGATGATGGGCAGGGCGGTCAGCGAGCCACCGCCGTGCTCTGGGCTCAGCTTGGCAGCCCGCTCCAGCAGGCGGGAGTGCAGGTAAAAGATGTCTCCGGGATATGCCTCGCGGCCAGGCGGTCGGCGCAGGAGGAGCGAGATCTGTCGGTAGGCCCAGGCGTGCTTGGAGAGGTCGTCGTACACGATCAGCGCGTCGCCGCCCGACTCCATGATCTCCTCGCCCATGGCACATCCGGCATAGGGCGCCAGGTACTGCAGAGCAGCGGGGTCTGAGGCGGAGGCGGCCACCACGATGGTGTGGTCCATCGCTCCGTACCGCTCGAGGGTCGCCACCACCTGGGCGATGCTGGAGAGCTTTTGGCCAATGGCCACATAGATGCAGACCATGTCGCCCTTGCGCTGGTTGATGATCGTGTCGATCGCCAGGGCGGTCTTGCCGGTCTGTCGGTCACCGATGATCAACTCGCGTTGGCCGCGCCCGATGGGGATCATGGTGTCGATGGCTTTGAGGCCGGTCTGCACGGGCTTTTTCACCGGCTCGCGCAGCACCACGCCGGGCGCGATGCGCTCTACCGGGCGGGTCCGGTCCGTCTTGATGGGGCCTTTGTTGTCCAGCGGCTGGCCCAGGGCGTTGACCACGCGGCCGATGAGCGCCTCCCCCACCGGCACGGAGACAATCTGGCCGGTCGAGTGCACGAGGGAGCCCTCTCGCACCGTCGTATAGTCGCCCATGATGATGGCGCCGACACAGTCTGCCTCGAGGTTCAGGGCAACGCCGAGCACTCCCCCCTCGAAGGCCACGATCTCGCTGGCCATGACGCCCGGCAGCCCGTCGATGCGGGCGATCCCATCGCCCACCTCGAGCACCGTGCCGACCTCCATGGCCCGGATCGCCGGCTCAAAGGAGGCGATCTGCTCTCGCAACGCTGTGGCTATCTGCTCCACGCCCAAAGCCACTGGCCCAACCTCCTCTACGTTGCGCCCATCTGCCGACGCAGGGCCTCCAGACGCCCGCGCAGGCTGCCATCGACGATGCGACCGCCCACGCGCAGCCAGACCCCGCCCAATAGCTCCGGGTCAACCTGGAAGACGACGCGCCGCCCCCGACCAAACCTGGCCGCGACCAGCCGCTCGAGCTCGGCGCGCTCCTCGGGCGTGAGCGGCACGGCGGTGCGCACGATCGCCTCGTCGCGTGAGGTGCGGCTCCGTGTCAGCCCTCCGATCTCCTCCGCCAGGCGCTGGAGCATCTCGGCCTGTTCGGGGCTGATGGCCCCCTCGCGCCCGAGGCCGCCGGCCAGGTTCGATATCTCGCTCTGCCAGGTCTCGCCGCTCATGAGGCCTGCTCCAGCTGGCTCAGGAACTCGCGTACCAGCTGCCGGTGAGTCGGCTCATCGACCGCCCGCCGGAGCACCCGCCCCGCGGCCTCGATGGCCAGGTCGGCCACCTGCCCACGGAGGGCCACCAGCGCGGCCTGCCGCTCCCGCTCCAGCTCCTCGGCGACACGGGCCCGCTCCGCATCGGCTTCGGCCTGCGCCCGGGCCAGGATCGCCTGGCGCTCCTTTTCCGCGGCCTCTCGCGCCTGGGCGATGATGGCCTGGGCCTCGCGCCGCGCCTCCTCGAGGCGCCTCTGGTACTCGGCTTCCGCCTGCGCCACGCGCTTCTCAGCCTCGTCCGCGAAGGCGAGGCCCTTGGCAATACGCTCGCTGCGCTCCCGCAGCATCCGCAACACCGGCTTGTACAGGACCAGTGTTAGCACGCCCATCAGCAGGAAAAAGTTGATGAGCTGGGCGACGAGGTGTCCGGGAATGATGCCGAGCTTCTCCAAGGTACACTCCTTTCCGGGCAGGCCGAGCTGCCTGGCGCAAAGCCACCCCGGGCCCCGGCCTGCCACCGGAGCAAGCCCCCCTACACAAACTTGATGGCCAGCGCCACAACCAGCGCATAGATCGCGATAGCCTCCGCAAAGGCGATGGCCACAATCAGGTTGCTGGCTATGGGTCCGGCACTCTCGGGGTTACGCCCCAGCGAGCGCATCGCTTCTGAAGCGAAGCGGCCGATGGCCAAAGCCGGCATCATACCGCCAATGGCAATGGTGAGACCGGCAGCGATGTTCCTGAGGACCTCCGGGGTCATCTTCTGGGCTCCTTTCCTAGGTGCCTTGACCGACAGTAGAAACGACATGGGGCTGAGGCGCTGGCTGCTCCTCGTGGACCTCTGCCTCTGCACCATGGTGTGCCGTGGCCTGGGCGATGAAGGCGGTCGAGAGCACAGCAAACACAAACGCCTGCACCGCCCCGACAAAGATCTCAAGCCCGAGGAAGGGGAGCGAGGCGACAAAGGGGAAGAGGAAGACCATCACGCCGAGCAGAACCTCTCCGGCAAAGATGTTGCCGAAAAGTCGGAAGGAGAAGGAGAGGATTTTGGTGAACTCGTCGAACAGCTCCAACACCCCGATGAACAGGTCGATGAAACCGAAGAGCAGGCTGCCTGCCCCAGTCCGCGGGCCCCGCCCCCGCAAGCCGCGAAAGAAGGCAATGTAGCGCCGAATGCTCACAAAGCGCAGAAAGTACTGCGGGAAGCCAACGACTATGACTCCATAGACCTGGCTCATCAGCACCGAGGCAATCGCCAGAGCCAGAGTGGTGTTGAGGTCCGTCGCTGCCGAGCGCAGCAACGGGACCTTCTCGACGGCATGGGCACCCTCATGCGCCGATGGGGCCGCATGCTCGACTACGATGCTCAGGTACCCCGGCAGAAGGCCCATCCAGTTGGACACGATGATGAAGAGAAACAGAGTAGCAATTGTCGGGAAGATCAGAGCCGTGTGCGGGCCGGCAATCGACTCCACAAAGCCATACAGCTTTTCCACGATCAGCTCGACCACATTCTGCAGCCCACGCGGCACTTCTCGCATATTCCGCGTCGCCAGGGCCGACACCACAATCAGTACGGCCATGGTTACCCAGGAGGCGATGAGGGTGTTCGTGATCGGAAAGCCGCCAATGGCAGTGACCTTCTCGGCGGCCAGCGAGATGTGGGGGAGCTGGATATCGAAGGGATGGCAGAAGTTGAAGACGAGCGCCGCAAGGGTAAAGACCAGAAGCCAGAAGCGCGGTTTTCTGAACACTGGCGCCCTCCTAGGACCCTCCACCCGCGTGCCTGCCGGCGCGCACACTGACGAGATAGACACCCAGCAACGCGCAGATCAACGCCAGTCCGGCCACGGCGATGGTGAGAACCGGCCTGGTTCCGGCCGCCTGATCCAGCTGCAGGCCAACCCAAAGCCCAAGCCCCACGGGGACGAGCGTCACCAGCACTAACTCGATCACGAGGAGGAGTGCCCGGCCCAGATCCCGCGCGGAGAAAGCCACGCGCGGCTGCATGCGGCGGGCTGTGGTGGCGTTGAGCTGTCGAGCGGTGGATTGGGCCAGGTTCACGTTCCCCAGCAACCCGGCAACTATGCTCAGGGTCACGAAGAGCAGAGTCGCAAGCGGTCGCGTGCCAAGCTGCCGGTCGACCCATGACCCCAGGAGCAAGCCGGCCAGGACAGTGATGACCGTCATCAGCCCCATCGTCACGCCCAACTGCGTGGCCAGCGCCAGGGGCTGAAGGACGTTCCTGAAACCGGGGCGGTCAGGGTTGTCCCCGGAGTTCGTCCGGCGGTGGGGCACGGTCAACTCCCTCGTCTCGCGCTGCGGGCTACAATGCGAGTAGGAGTATATCGAATGGAAACAGGGCTGTCAAGCTCCGGGAGGAGGGGGTGTAGTACTTCACCCTGGGGCAGGCTTATCGGTGCCGCTGCCAGCCCCCCTCCCAAGTCGGCCTGCGGACCGACTTGGGGGTTCAGGGGCGGACAGGCTGCCTCAACAGGCACCCTCTAGCTCCTCCTGTAAGGGTGCCCCATCCCCCCAGCC
>JAIMBM010000518.1 GCA_023511475.1 Anaerolineae bacterium | reverse complement strand
GCTACAAGCCGGTCAACGACATCATCGTCGGCGGGCGCAAGATCTCGGGCAACGGCGCCGGGGAGATCGTCGACTCGCTCGTCCTCGTCGGCAATGTGATCCTCGACTTTGACTATGAGATGATGGCGCGCGTGCTCCGCGTGCCCGACGAAAAGTTTCGAGACAAGGTGCACAAGAGCCTGCAGGAGAACCTCACGACGCTTCGACGCGAGCTGGGAGGCCTGCCCGACCGCGCGCAGGTGCAGGAGCTGCTCGTGCACCGCTTCGCCGAGGTGCTCGGGCCCCTCGCGCCGCGGCCCTTGCCGGAGGAGGTACGCCTCGAGGTGGAGCGGCTCGCCGAAGAGCGCTGCTCGGAGGCCTGGCTCCTTCGGGGCGGCAGGCGCTTGCCGGGGCGGCGCGTCCGCATCGCCGCAGGCCGGGAGGTCGTGCAGAACGTCTACAAGGCCTCGGGCGGGCTCATCCGCGCCACCGCGGAGGTCGCCGACGGCCGCTTTGTGGCCGTCGACTTTTCGGGGGACTTTTTCTTCTACCCTCCCCGGGCGCTTGAAGAGCTGGCCAGCCACCTTGTCGGCACCCCCTGCTGCGACGCGGAGTCGGCTATCGCCACCTTCTACGCCTCGAAGGGGATCGAATCGCCCGGCGTGACGCCGGCAGACCTGGTGAAGGCCCTGGGCCTGACGCGATGATGGAGGAGCCATGGGCATCTCGCGCCTGACCGTCTTCTGGGTGTTCCATCTGCTGGCGATGGCCGTCCTGGTCGTGGGGTGCTGGCTCAGGGTGTCGATCTGGCTGGAGGGGCAGATCGATGGCACGGCTCCGGCGGGTGCACGCCGCGCCCTCATTGCCGGGTGGCGCTTTGTGCGCCGTGCCGGACTGAAGCAGGTGCTCCGCTCGTTCATCGTCCATGGGCTGCTGCATCCGCGCCTCAGGGCCCAGGACCGGCATCGCTGGCAGGCCCACGCCTGTCTGCTTGGGGGGTTCGCTGGCCTCGCCATCCTCAGCGCCGTCACCGGCTTTGCCCAGGAGATCCTCATCGGACTTTTCCGGGTCGATCACCCCATGGTGCAGGCCCTGGTGAACAAGGACACGCCGCTCGTCGCTCTGCTCAACGAGGTCCTCGGCCTGATCATGGTGATCGGCCTGGCCATGATGGCGGCGCGCCGGTACGTGCGCCGCCCGTCCAACCTGCGCACCGGCAGGCCCGATACCGTCCTGATCGTGCTGCTGACCGCGACCCTCCTGAGCGGTTACCCAACCGAGGCACTGCGCCTGCTGGCCGAGCAGGTGCCAGCAGAGCTCGCCCGCTACAGCTTTGTCGGCTACCTCCTGAGCCTCCCGCTTCAGTCGGTGCGCTGGCCCTGGGAGGCGCTGCACTACTGGGTGTTCCTCTTCCACGGCCTGATCGCCTCGGCATTCCTGGCGAGCCTGCCGTTCAGCAAGCTCTTTCACGTCGTCGTCAGCCCGCTGATTGCTGCGGCGAACACCGCCTTGTCGGAGGTCGAGCTGACATGAGCCTGGAGCCTCTCAAGCTTTCGGGCTACACCGTCCGGCAGCTCATGGAGCTGGATGCCTGCACGCGCTGCGGCGAGTGCGTCGCCTGGTGCCCGACCTTTGCCGAGAACCGGCAGGAGCTGACGCACCCCCTCGGCAAGATCGCCCGGCTGAAGGACTGGATCGAGCGCCACTATGGCCTGCGTGCCCGCCTCTTTGGCCGCCGCCCGGTCGGCGAGGAGGAGTTGGCCGACTATACGCGCGGGGTCTATGCCTGCACGCTGTGTGCGCGGTGCCGCGAGGTCTGCCCGGTGCACATCGACACGCGGCCGCTATGGATCGCCATGCGCGAGCAGCTTGCGGAGCTGGGCCGCCTTCCTCCCGCCCTGGCCACGCTGCAGGGGAATGTCACCCGCTCCCACAATATTGCCGGCGAGGATAACGCCGGCCGCATCGGCTGGAGCGCCAACCTCCCCGACCAGCCCACGAGGCCGGCAGGGCAATCCGCCGGGCTGGTCTACTTTGTCGGGTGCGTGTCGGCCTTCTACCCCCAGGCCTACGCCATTCCGCAGAGCCTGGTGCAGGTCTGCCGCGCGCTGAACCTCGACCTGGCAACCCTTGCGAGCGACGAGTGGTGCTGCGGATTCCCCCTCATCATCGCCGGCCTCGGCAGGGAGGCCGCAGCCCTCGCAAGGCACAACGTGGCGGCCGTGCGGGCCCTCGGGGCGCACACCCTGGTGACGACCTGCCCCTCCTGCCTGCACACCTGGCGGCACACCTACCCTGCGATCATCGGCGAGCCCCTCGGCTTTGGAGTGCAGCACGCCTCCGAGCTGCTGGGCGGGCTGGCAGAGGCCGGGCAGCTGCCGCTCGGTCCGTACCCTCACGTCGTCACCTATCACGACCCCTGCGACCTCGGACGCACGAGCGGCATCTACGAGGCGCCGCGGCAGCTGCTCCGTGCGATCCCAGGGCTCGAGCTCCGCGAGATGAGGGATAACCGGCAGCTTGCGCTGTGCTGCGGCGGCGGTGGCGATGTGGAGACCGGTGACCCTGCGCTCACGGCGGCCGTTGCCCGCCGCCGACTCCTCCAGGCCCAGGAGACGGGCGCGGACGCAATCGTCACCGCCTGCCAGCAATGCAAGCGCACCCTCTCGGCGGCGGTCCGGCGCGAGAAGGCGCGTCTGCGCGTCCTCGACGTCGTCGAGGTCGTGTGGCAGGCGATCCAGGCCGCAGGCTGAGCCTCTGCAGGGCAGGCGGCCCCGCTCCTCTCGTGCAGGCCCGCCACCCCTACTCCTGGCACGCCGGTTGCTGGCGTGACGCGAGCCGTACATTGCCCGGTGAGGCCACCGACATGACACTGGCCTTTCGAGATGCGCGCCTCGACTCTGACTGCCTCCCGCCCCAGAAGTGTCGGGCGGGCAGTCCCGGGGTCGGCTCCCTCACGTCGGGAGACCTCCTACCGTTCCCCCGAAACAGGGGAATAGGAAGGCGGGGTCGACGGCAGGAAGATGGCCACAGAGAGCGGACCAAACCTGTCCCCCGTGTCGGGGGGACGCCGGGGGATCTCCTGAAGCGGGGATGGCGGATGCTATCGAGTTTGGCCTTTGGGAGCGCAACCCGCGGCGCCGTCTACAGGTCGGTGAGATGACTTCGAGCGATGCCGCGCTGGGGACGCCCCTCCCCCTTACCCCCTCCCCGTTCAGGGGCGGACAGGTGGTTACATGCGGGGCGCAAGCCCCCGGGACAATAGCCCGCGAGCGGGCAGGTGG
>JAIMBM010000517.1 GCA_023511475.1 Anaerolineae bacterium | reverse complement strand
ATCAAGGCGCCCCCCGAACAGGTACACGACCCAGCTCAAGGGCGTCGCGTCCGTCAGGCATCCGCAGCCGGTCGCCCTTCTGCGGATCGTAGAGCCCGACGATCAGGCGCACCTCACCCGGCCCTGTGAGGCCGGCCGGGAGCAGGAGGCCGTGGCGGTCCCTTATCTCCTCTCCGGGCTGCCAGGACTCCGTCGGGCGGGTGCCGGCCGCGGGGATGCCGTCGTGCTGGGCGATGAGCCGGCCGGAACCGTCGAGGGCGTGGACAAAGACCTTGAGGCCGCCCGCTATCGGCTGATCAGCCTGCCAGGTCAGCTCCAGGGCGATTGCGCCGCCCGGCGTTGCCTCTCGGCTCCAGCGGGCCTCAGCAAGGCGCGCTCCGGGGCCGAAGCGGGCGTCACAAGGCTGCGACTGCCACTCTCTGGAAGGCTCGACGTAGGCCAGATAGAGCATATCCCCCTGCCACTCGCCCGCGGCGGGGTACAGGTTCGCGTTCAGCCATCCGACCAGAGGCGCATTCGGGCCGAAATCCCCTTTGTAGAGGGCGAACCAGAGGGCACGGTACTGCCCGCGCCTGCCCTCGAGGCGGGCGACAATGCGCTCGAGGGGCTCGACGATCGGGTCCCAGCGCATGGCGTAGGACCAGCGGGCATCCTGCGGCCTGCGCAGGTTCTCGTACCAGCCTGCCCGGGCCAGGGCATTGAAGTACACCAGGTCATCGGGGCCGGCGTGCGCGGAGAGGTACCGGTAGTCCTCGGTCGGGTCAAAGGGGTCGGTGACCTCGAGCGTCTTTTCGTAGACAAAGCGGGCGCTTGTTGGCCAGTACATGGCCACGAGGAGGGCAAGGGCTGCCGGCAGGAGCCGCCACCTGCGGGCGGCGAGCCGGTCGAGTGCCCAGGCCAGTGCCAGGCCAAGGAACGGGGTTGCCGGCACAAGGTGCCGGACGGCGAACCAGTAGGTGCGGGTGCTGCAGGCCGTCCCTGCCACGCTAAGGCCAAGGGCCAGGAGCGGCAGCAGGAGCGGAGGCAGCGAGGACCTGTTCCAGAAGCCGGCGACGAGGCCGAGGCCGAGCACGACCGCCAGCGCGGTGCCGGCGCGCGGCAGGGCGCCGTAGGGGAAGGCCAGACCCTCCAGAGCGGCCGGCAGGACACCGAGGGTGGCCTGCACGGGGTCCGTGCCTGCACCGGCGGCCAGGCGCATCGCCAGGGTTTGTCGGGCAGCGGCCAGCCAGGGCAGATAGGCGACGAGCGTCAGCCCGCCGAGGGCGAGCAGCCGAGGGGTCCGCCGCGGCCGGAGCAAGGCCGCATACAGCCAGATGGCGGCAATCGGCCAGGCGGTATGGTACAGGCTGTAGAGGGCGACGGCGGCACTTGCGACAAGGCCGAGGCCGCTTCGCCAGGAGCCCGCCCGCAGGTCCTGCAGCATGAAGCAGGCTGCAGCCAGCACCGCCAGTGCGGCGAGCGCATACATGCGCGCCACCTGCCCGTAGTAGACCAGAAGCGGCCAGCAGGCGGCGAACAGGGCGCTGAGAACGCCTGCGCGGGCGCTCCCAGACCAGTCCCGGGCCACCCGGTAGGCCAGGGCCACGGCTAGGACGCCGAGGAGCACCGAAAGGTAGCGGATGCTCCAGGCGTCCTTGCCGGCGACAAGCCAGAGCCTGAGGAGGAAAACGTACGCCGGGGGATGCCACTCCTCGGCGGCGATGCGCCACAGCTCGCTCCAGGGCAGGCTGGCGTGGGCAAGGCTCCACCCCTCGTCCCAGCGCAGCACCGGCCCGGCCAGCCGATATACGCGCAGCAGCAGGGCGAGGAGCGTTGTCAGGGCCACCAGAGCGCTGGCCCCGCTCCAAGTGCTCCGCCGGACCGCCGCCCCGGATCGCATATCGCTCCGTCAGCCGCCGCGGCGGCTCAGCACGATGCCCAGCGACAAGCCGGCGATGACCACGAGGCCGCCGAGGACAACCAGCAGTCCGTTCCCGGAGGTGACCCGCTCAACGAGGGAGGGCACGGGAGTCGCGGTTGGGGTCGTCGTGGCCCTCGCGGTAGCGGTCGCCGTCGGCAGCGGCGTGAGGGTTGCGGTCGGCGTGCTGGTTGGCGTTGATGTGCTGGTAGCCGTTGCGGTTGGTGTCTCGGTCGGGAGCGGCGTGGCGGTAGGCGTGTTGGTTGGCCTGGGCGTAGGCGTGATGGTGGGCGTGTTGGTCGGCCGCCGCGTCGGTGTCGGCGGGGGCGCAACCAGCACCAGGCTGGCGTCGTCCAGGTAGACGTTGTTGTCCTGGCTGCGATAGTCCGGGTATGCGTAGACAAAGACGGTGATGGTTGATGCCTGGGCGGTCGCCTCGACCACGAACTGGTGCCAGGAGTCATAGGCGTTCTGCTCCGGCGACCAGACGATGGCCGGGCTGAAGGGATCGGTGCCGCCGAGGGGGTCGATCCCGATGCGCATATGCATGGGGGAGGGATCCCCGGAGGTCGCTCCGCCACAGTTACCCTTGCGCTCGTCACCGCAGGACCAAGTCATGCCCCAAAGCTCGTAGCGGTAGCGCGCGCCTGGCTGGACGTTCGGCACTACCTGATAGACACCCGCCTCAAAGTTGCCAAAGCTGTGGAAGTACTGCTGTGCCAGCTCGCCGCTGCGGACACGGTTGCCCGGGTAATCGGCCCGCGTGGCCAGCTTGTACTCCGGGGCCAGCCTGTAGCCCTGACTGGTCTCTTCGGGGGTGCCTTCCACGTACCAGGCGCGCCAGGGCACGGCGATGAGGCAGTTCTCCTTGCCGGGTATGGAGGCGGCGAAGGGCTGCTCGAAGCCGGGGTTCTGCAGGAGGTTCGGTCCCTGCGCGGCGACCCTACCCGGCGCGAACAGCGCCATCACCAGGGCGGCTGCCAGCCACCCTGCTCGCAGAAGCCCTGAGGATATTGGCGCACCACGGTCCACCAGCATAATCCCTCCTTGTGCTGCGTTCCTGATACCGACTGTGGTACCATAGTGCGAAGAGGCGAATCTGTCAAAAGGCGGCTGTGGTGTAGGTGTTCAGACTCGCGTTCAGCGCCTGGAGCGGAGGTAGGCTGCTGATAGCTGTGCCTGTCGGGATCGGCTTTGCGCCGGCTCGTCCGGGACCCCCTCCCTCTGTCCCCTTCAGGGGCGGACAGGCTGCCTTGATCGCCGTCCCTCGGCCTTCACCCGAGGGTGCCCCATCCCCCCGGGGCATTCCCCTTGCGTTTGGCCTTTTGGACGAGTCCCCTACATGTAGTATGGCGAGCGCACGGCGACCCC
>JAIMBM010000516.1 GCA_023511475.1 Anaerolineae bacterium | reverse complement strand
CCCGTGCGGATGATGGCAGCCTGCATCGCCACCGATGGCCGCGTCATCCGTTATCAATTTCACACCTCGGTGCTCACGGGTAACCAGGGAAGTGCAGGCCATGGCTAAGGACCAACGGTTCCACGTCGATCTGGACGAGATACGGCACCGTCTGCTGGCCGAGCGCAGGGAGTTGCTCGCCCGAGCCGTCCTCTCCAGCGGAAGCAGCCCACTGGCCCCCGACGAGCGGGACAGTGACGATGCCGATGCGGCCGTCACAACCGACATGCGTGAGCACGCCATGTGGCTGCTTCAGGACCATCGCCAGAAGCTTGAGCTCATCGAGCGGACCCTGCAGCGGCTGAACGATGGCAGCTACGGGCGATGCGAGAGCTGTGGTGGCTCAATCAGTCCCGAGCGACTCGAGGCCCTGCCATATGCCACCCAGTGCATTGCCTGCCAACAGCGAGCAGAACGCCAGGGGCGCCGTCTGAACCGCGGATACAGCTCCGCAGATAGGTAACCCCTCGTGTTGCAACTGCTTCACCTGCTAGCGCCGCACGTAGTCTGGCTGTACCCGGTTGGCGTGATCATACTGCTCGCCTACCTCCGGTCGTGGCTCGCTGCCAGCCGTGACCTCCGGGCCAGCCTCTTCAGCCTGGAGCGCGAGATGGCGGCTGCGCGCATGCGTCGCGCGGCGGCCGGCGCCTTCAGCGTGTTCGGTGTGCTCGTAGGCCTGTTCGTTCTCCAGTTTCACTTTGCCCGTAGCATTGACCTGAACGCCTGGATCCGCCCGACCCCAACGCCCGAGCTAATCGGCACGGCGCTTTGGATCCCGACCCCCGGGCCCAACACCCCGAGCCCCACGGGCCCGGCCGGGCCGACTCCCACCCGGACCCTGACGCCGACACCGCGGCCAACGCGACAGCCGGTTACCCCCACCCCTTCGCCTACCAACACGGTCGAGGCGACACCCACGCCTCCCCCGCCAAGTTGCCCGAACGAGAACGCTCGCATCCTGCAGCCCGGCCAGGGCGCGCAGCTCAAGGGCCGTATCGACATCCGCGGGTCCGCCAACATCCCCGGGTTCCAGTTCTACAAGATAGAGCTCGGCCTTGGCGAGAGCCCGAATCGCTGGACCAGCATCAGCGACGTGCACCGCAACCCCGTGTCGGATGGGCTTCTGGAGGTGTGGGACACATCCGATCTCCCTGCAGGCACCTACACGCTCCGCCTGGTTGTGGTGGATGCCTCTGGCAACTATCCTCCTCCATGTGAGGTTCTGGTCCACGTCACGCATTGAAGGGGGCAACCGCCTCTGAGGGGACACGGATGGGCGCGTACCATCCGTGTCCTTTGGTGTCGGGGAGTGCGAGCACGCACGAGAGAGTCGGATGGTGCACGTGATGCCATGATCCAGGCTTTGCTTCTCAAGGGGAACGGAGCGCAGACACTGCAACCCACACTCGAGGCCCTGCAGGCCGCCCTCAGGTGTAGCGAGTGCGCCCTCTGGATCGACGTCGAAGGCGGACCGACAGAGGAGTTTGCCACACTCGGTAGCGCCCTCGGCTTCCACCCCCTCGCAATCGAAGATGCCCTCGGCCACGTCGAGCAGCCCAAGCTCGATGACTATGGCTCCTACCTCTACATCGTGGCGCACGGGCTGGAGTGCTCAACAGACGCCAGCGACATACGCGTGCTCGAGCTGGACCTGTTCCTTGGCCCGAACTATCTCGTGACCTACCACCACGAGCCACTACACTGCGTCAAGGTGCTGTGGGACCGCACCCTGCACGACGGCCGCTACCCGCAGCGCGGCGCCGACGGGCTCGCCCACGCCGCCCTCGACCTCCTCGTCGACGATCTCATGCCGGTGCTCGACAGGCTCGATGCGACGATCGAGGAGCTGGAGGACGAGATCCTCACCAATCCCACACAGAAGACGCTCATGCGCATACTCCACGTCAAGCGGGCCACGCTGCACCTGCGACGCACCATCGTGCCCCAGCGGGAGGTTGCCTACCGCCTCGGCCGCGACATATCGCCTGTGGTGCGGCCCAAGACCCAGCCATACTTTCGGGACGTCTATGACCATCTCGTCCGCATCACCGACATCAACGAGTCGCTGCGCGACCTCGTCAGCGGCGCGCTGGACATCTACCTCTCCGTAACCTCCAACCGCCTGAACGAGGTCATGAAGTTCCTCACCCTGGTCGCCACGGTGTTCATGCCCCTCACCCTGCTCTCGGGCATCTATGGGATGAACTTTCACCACATGCCCGAGCTGGAGTGGCGGTACGGCTACTATGCCGTCCTTGCTTTCATGGCGCTGGTTGCGGCCACCATGGTGCACTGGTTCAAACGGCGGGGCTGGCTGTGAAGAACATGCGGGACCTCCTCGCGACCGGCCTGGCACAGGCCGGGCTACTCCTTTCCTTCGTTGGCCTGTGGCTCGGGAGCCTCACCTGGACGCAGACCGGCCGCTCCTTCGACCGCCGCGCCTTCCGGGCGATCAACCGCCTGCCCGAACTGCCGGTGCTGGACTGGGCGATGTGGAGCATCACGCACCTGGGCTCGGCCTGGGCAGGCATCGCGGCGCTGACCCTCGCCATCGTCGCGGGCCGCCCTCGCTTCGGCCTGCTGATCGCCGCATCGCTCCTGACGGTCGGGACGATCACGGGCGTGGCGAAGGCTCTGACCCAGCGGCGCAGGCCCTATGTGGAACTGGCCGGTGTACGCGTCATCGGCCTGCGGCCGGTGGACCTCTCCTATCCCAGCGGGCACACCACGGTCGCCTTCAACCTGGCGACTCTCCTCGCTTTCGCCCTCACCCTCTCCTGGCCGGGATGCGTGGGGCTCTACCTCCTCGCGGCGGCCGTGGGCTACAGCCGGCTGCACCTCGGCGTGCACTATCCCTCCGATGTGCTGGCTGGAGCCCTCTTTGGGACGGGCTGGGGCCTCTTGTGGGCCTCGTTCCTGGCGCTGGGAGGCGGCTGACGGCGAAGCGATGCCCAGGGCGGGAACCAGGCTGGCTCCCCAGCCCCAGGGGCCGTCTGGCTATGATAGCCAATGAGGAGGCCAGGCCGGTTTTCCACCAGGGGGCGTTCCCGTGGGGTTTGGCCCTTTCACGTCCTCGTCCCCTTATCACTTGCTTTAGCGCTCCTGAAGGGTGGTATGGCGCCCCTCGTGCGGTTTCTGCCCCCACCCCGCGCCCCTGTGCAGGCGGCAGGGTCTTCCATCGTCAAACCCCCACCCCTAACCCCGCCCCCATGTTGCGCTTGCCGCTCCCCTGGCG
>JAIMBM010000515.1 GCA_023511475.1 Anaerolineae bacterium | reverse complement strand
GTGCGCAAGCCGACGCGATGCACATGTCAACGGATTAGAGCCGCCGGATTGCTTGACGCGCCTTTAAACTTACTGCGCTGACAAGTACTTCAGCTTGTGTGCCGAAATCTAAGGCAGTCGCAGCGTCGATCCCCTCCTTGGCGGTTTCTTTGGGGTTACGCTGTTTTCTTCACTAGGAGCATCGTCATGAGGTCAACATGCCGACGTGATTTCCTGCGCTTAAGCACGGGGCTTGCAGCAGGCAGTTGTTTCTGCGGCTCGGGCTTGCTTGCGTTTCCGTCAGACCAGACTAAAGAGATTCCGCGCCGAGTTTTTGGAAGAACGGAACTGAGCGTGTCCATTTTGGGGCTGGGCGGCTGGCACATCGGAACTCAAAAGGACCCAGCCGAAAGCATCCGAATCATTCAGGCGGCAATCGATGCCGGCATCAACTTCCTGGATAACTCTTGGGATTATGGCCACGGGGCCAGCGAGATCCGGGTGGGCAAAGCCCTCAAGGACGGCTACCGCCAGCGGGCCTTTGTCATGACCAAGTTCGACTCGCGGAACCGGCAGGGCGCCCTGCGGCAGATCGAGGAGTCGCTGCGCCGCCTCGACGTGGATACCATCGACCTCGTGCAGGTGCATGAGGTCATCCGCCCCGAGGACGCCGACCACCATCGTCAGCCCTGCAATGCCCAGCAACAGGCTGCGCTGCGCAGCCCAATGCACGGGGAACAACAGCGTGTAGAGCCGGCACAGCGCATAGATGCCAACCTTGGTCAGCAGCCCGCCCAGGATGGCCGTGACCGGAGTCCGCGCCGTGTGATAGGACGCCGGCAGCCAGAAGAAGAGAGGAAAGACCGCAGCCTTGATGCCAAAGGCGCCCAGGAAGAGCAGGGCGGCAATGGCCGTATAGGGAGTCGCCCCAGAGGCCGCCAGCTTCCGGGCCAGGTCGGCCATGTTCAGGGTGCCCGCGAGGCCGTAGAGCAGCCCGGCCCCCAGCAGGAAGAGCGCCGAGGAGAGCTGGCTGATCGCCAGGTACTTGATTGTCCCCTCGATCTGCCGGCGCTCGCCGCCGAGGGCCATGAGCCCAAAGGACGAGACCAGCATGACCTCAAAGAACACATACAGGTTGAACACATCGCCAGTGAGGAACGCCCCGTTCAGCCCCATCAGGAGGATCAGGTACAGGGGATATAGCAGCGGCTCCTCCGGCTCGCGGCGGAACCAGGCGAAAGCATACACCAGCACGGCAAGCCCAACCACCGCCGCCAGCGAAAGCATGATCGCCGACAGGAGATCGACGGCCAGGACGATCCCGTAGGGGGCCGGCCAGTTGCCGATGCGCAAGGTAGCGTATCCCGCCCCGTTGAGCAGAGGCCAGAGGACGCCCGCCAGGTACAGCACCAACCCGACGCAAGAGGAGAGCGCAATCGCCCTCTGGACGCGGGGCACCCGGTAGAAGACCAGGCACAGGATGGCGCCGGCGAGCGGAAGAGCTACGGGCAACACCAGATGTAGCGTCATGTCACGTCCGTCGACTTCATCTGATCCAGATCGTCCGTCCCGACCTCTTCGTGGGCCCTGTAGCTGAGGATCAGGGCGAAAGCCTGGATGCCAAACCCGATCACGATAGCCGTCAGAATCAGCGCCTGCGGCACCGGGTCGACCATCTGCTCGACGGGACCAGCTCCGACGATAGGCACGATTCCCGGCCTGATCCCTCCCATAGTGAACAGGAACAGGTTGGCCGCATGCCCGAGGAGCGCCAGGCCGATGATCAGGCGCACCGTGCTGCGGCGGAAGAGCAGATAGACCCCCGTCGCAAAGAGCACCCCGATGACCACGGCCAGCAGGATGAGCATGGGTTCACTCCTCGCCCAGGTTGAGCACGACGAGCAGCACCGTCCCCAGCACCACAAAATAGACGCCAAGGTCAAACACCGTCGGCAGCCCGAGATCGAGCGCGCCTCCGCCCGGCAGGGGCACGCTGACGAACCGGCTGGTCATGAAGGGCTGCCCCCATACGAGCGCCGTCAGACCACTGAGCAGGGCCAGCCCCAACCCCAGAGGCAGCAGGAGCCACGGGCCCCCGCGCAGCATGTGCCTCGCCGTCGCTGTGTCGTAGGCGACCATCTGCAGGATGATGGCCGCCGCGCACACCAGCCCACCGACAAAGCCGCCCCCGGGAAGGTTGTGCCCCCGCAGCAGCAGGAACAGGGAAAGCAGGACCAGGATCGGCAGAAGCAGCCGGGCCACCGTGCGCAGAATCAGGGATGACATCGCTGCTCCTACGCCTTTCTGCGGCGCACGCGCAGCAGCGCGTACACACCAATGGCTGCCGTCGCCAGCACGGTGATCTCGCCAAGGGTGTCGTACCCGCGGAAATCCACCAGGATGACGTTGACCACATTGTGGCCATGGGCCAGAGGCACGCTCTGCTCCAGATAGTAGCGTGCAATCGGGGGTGCGAACTGCACCCCGTTGGCCACGAGCACCAGACCGGCCATGAGCAGCCCCACCGACCCGGCAACCGCGATCTCCAGCACCGCGCGGCGCGGCCGCACGGGCTCCTCAAAGCCGGGCGGAAGGTAGTGGAACACCTGCAGCAGCAGGATGACGGTGAGAGCCTCGATGAGGAGCTGGGTCAGGGCCAGGTCGGGGGCCCGGAAGCGGACGTAGAGCAGGGTCACCATCGAGCCCACGGCCCCCAGCGAGAGTATGGCGCCCAGACGCGTTGGGGCCAGCACCACCCCCAGGGCTGCCGCAACCAGGAGCGCCGTCATCAGAAGCTCCGGCCAGGCGTATGCCTCACTGCTGAGAGAGCCCCGGCTCAACAGCCCGCTGCGTGCGAGCGTGCCGCCCGCCACGAGCACGGTGCTCGCCAGGATCACCATGATGTAGAAGCGGAGCGACCCATTCTGAAGGGTGCGGGTGAGGCCCGACGCGGCCCCCGGAAGCGCCCTGTACACCAGCCACCGGTAGGCTGCCAGCGCCGACAGGCGTGGCTCCCCACGAGGTGCCGGCGGCCGCCGCCTCCAGAGCGCATACAGCCCCGCCCCCGAGCCGAGCGTTACCGCGCTGAGAGCCAGTGGCAGGCTCCATCCGTGCCAGAGCGCCAGGTGCCCGGCATAAGCGCCCGGGAGCACCAGCCCGACGGCGCGCCCCACGGCGCCATCCAGAAGGCCCGGCAGCATGCCGACCAGCCAGGAGGCTCCAGCGAGGAGCAGCCCCGGGAGCACGAGCAGCCAGGGCATCCCGTGTGGCTTGCGTGGCCATGGCCCGCCCGGCTC
>JAIMBM010000514.1 GCA_023511475.1 Anaerolineae bacterium | reverse complement strand
CCCCCCCCCCCCCCAACCCCCCCCCCCCCCCCCCCCCCCCCCCCCCGGGGGGGGGGGGGGGGGGGGGGGGGTGGGCCCACCCCTCTGGCACGGGCCTGGCGACGGCGATTGAGGCCACCTGTCCGCCCCTGAACCCCAGGCGGACGCCGTGGCGGCCTGGGGAGCGGCCGGGTGCAACCCCGCTGCTGGCTCTGCGCCAACTGTAGTATACTCCGCTACCGGCGGCATATCCCACCAGCGGCAGCGGCGGGGGCGCGCAGCTCTCGGCGGAAAGGGCCACGAATAGGCCGTCCGTGGGCACCTGGTCGGGCTGTGCCCAGCCCGGGAGTACCCCCGCCCCTGACGCCGCCCGCGACGCGGGCGGGGAATCCAGTAGAGTCTACGCCTGCCCGGCGTGAAGACATGGAGGAACAAGCATGGACACAGAGGCGACTGGCCCTGCCGACATCCTGTCCCTCGCCAGGGAGACGGGCGAGCTACTTCGCAGCAAAGGGCTGACGCTGGCCGTCGCTGAATCCTGCACCGGCGGGGCCATCGGGGATGCCATCACCAATATCCCGGGCAGCTCGGGCTACTTCCTGGGCGGCGTCATCGCCTATGCCAACATAATCAAGGAGCGACTGCTGGGGGTGCCTCGCGAGATCCTGGAGGCACATGGCGCCGTGAGTCCGGCGGTCGCCGTGGCCATGGCAGAAGGGGCACGCCGTGCCCTCGGTGCCGACCTTGCGCTCGCTGCAACGGGGATCGCCGGGCCAGGTGGTGCTACGACCAAGCCAGTCGGGCTGGTGTATGTGGCGCTCGCAGCTCCGGGCGGGGTCCGCTGGCAAGAGGCCATGGGCGAGGGCGACCGGCTGGCCAACAAACGGGGAGCCGTGAGGGCTGCCCTGCAGCTCCTGCACGCCTACCTGCTTGGGGCGAAGGGGTGAAGGGTGGGCACAGCGCGGTGGCTCTGCGGGATCCCGGGCGTCAGGGGGAGGGGTCGGTCCGGCCCTGCTCTCTCTGGCGGTACGCCTCGAAGAGCAACACTGCCGCTGCGATGGCCGCATTGAGCGACTCGACGCCGCCTGCCATGGGGATGCCGACATGCTCCGCGGCGAGGCTGCCTGCGACCTGGGGGCCGCGGGCCTCTCCGCCGATGATCAGGGCACAGTCGCCGCGCCAGTCGGTATCCCAGTAGGGCTTGCCGTGCTGGTCCGCCAGGAGGATACGGCGCCCGCGCAGGGCCTCGGTCAGCCCTTCCAGGTCGAGGTCGACGCGTAGAGGCAGGTGAAAGTGTGCCCCCATGGCCGAGCGCACGACCTTGGGGGCGTACAGATCAACGGTGCCGCCTGTGGTCGCGAGGGCACGCGCGCCGGCAGCCCAGGCGGTGCGGAGGATGGTTCCAGCGTTGCCCGGGTCCTGCAGTCCGTCGAGGACGAGAACGAGGCCCCGGTCGGGCCACGGGAGCGCGGGCATGGGGACAACGGCAAACGCGCC
This sequence comes from Anaerolineae bacterium, assembly GCA_023511475.1. Lineage (GTDB taxonomy): Bacteria > Chloroflexota > Anaerolineae > SpSt-313 > SpSt-313 > SpSt-313. The sequence continues at coordinate 1,801 of JAIMBM010000514.1, read as the reverse complement.
CTGCGGCGTTACGGTCGCCGACAGAGCGCGCATCACCTGCTCGCTGACCTCCATGACGCTCTCGCTGGCCTGCCTCAGGGCATCGAGGAGGGCGCGCCCGCGCGCTGTGGCCGTCAGGCGCTCCGTGTAGAACGCCAAAACGGGCCTCGCACCCGCGCGCAGGGCTTCCTCGATCAGTCGTGTGCCCTCGATGGTGAAGCGTTGCTCGCGGTTGCGGACCCGTTCTCGCTGCAGCGAACGGGCATATCGTACTCGCTCGTTCGCCAGGCTCGTTAACAAGGGGTCACCGTGGCCGGGCTAGGCCGCGACCGGCGCCCCCTCGCCAGCGCCGGGCTGCCTGGCAACGGCCAGCTCGGCGAGTCGAGCGAAGGCTTCATGATCGCGCACGGCCAGATCGGCCAGCATCTTCCGGTCGATATCCACCCCGGCTGCTCGCAGGCCCGCGATGAAGCGGCTGTAGCTCAGGCCCTGCTGGCGTGCCGCCGCGTTGATGCGCTGAATCCAGAGGCGGCGCATGTCCCGCTTTCGGTCACGCCGGTCACGGTACGCGTAGGCCAGCGACTTCATCAGGGCTTCGTTGGCGCGGCGGAAGAGCCGGTGCTTGGTGCCGAACTGCCCTGCTGTCAGCTTGAGGACCTTCTTATGGCGCTGCCTTGCCGGCACGCCTCGCTTTACCCGTGGCAAAGTGACACCTCTCTTATGGCTTCAGGAACGGTGCGAGCCGCTTGACGCGCCTCTTCTCGCCGCGCGCGGTGACGGGAAAGCTCTTATCCAGCGCGCGCAGGACGCGTGGGGCCTTGCGGCGGCGCAGGTGGCTCTTTCCGCCCTTGGTGCGCATCAGCTTACCGGTGCCGGTTACCTTGAAGCGTTTTTGTGCCGTCTTGTGAGTCTTGAGCTTTGGCATCGATAACCCCTGTACAAATGATGCCGCCGGGCGCTTGAACGCAAACCGGCGGAGAGCCGGCCGCCGGGCCTCGAGAGGCCCGCTGCTGGCACTGTGGAGGGACGGCTAGCTCGCTGCCGCCTCGGAATACTTGACTGAAGTCTTGGAGGGAGAGAGCATCATCAACATTGTGTTCCCCTCCATCTGAGGCTCCTGCTCAACGTAGGCGATCTCGCTGAGCGCCTCCCTGATGCGGTCGAGCAGGTCCCGCGCGACCTCGGGATGGGTGATCTCGCGACCGCGGAAGCGGACCCTGACCTTGACCTTGGCCCCGCTGGCCAGGAACTCGCGCATCTGCCGAATCTTGAAGCCCATGTCGTGCTCACCGATCTTGGGGCGCAGGCGCACCTCTTTGATCTCGGTGAGCTTTTGGCTACGGCGTGCCTCTCGCTCCTTCTTCGTGCGTTCGTAGAGGTACTTGCCGTAGTCCATGATCCGGCATACCGGCGGATTGGCGTTGGGAGCTACCTCAACGAGATCGAGACCATGTTCCTCTGCGATCTGCAGGGCCTCTCGGACCGGGTAGATCCCGAGCTGCTTCCCCGTTTCGTCGATGAGCCGGACTTCACGGGCGCGAATCTCTTGGTTTATGCGGTGTTCTCGGCTACTGATTTCCACACCTCACTGGAAGATTGGGCATGCAAGTGGGACACAATGAGCGCCCGGCTATACGCCTGGGCGCCAAAGACCCATGCTGCAATATGGTACCACATGAGTATGCCGAAGTCAAGTGTGCATCGTATGGGTATTGGATGGGATTTGTGCTTGGCCCGCGGGGACCACGAGCCTCCCACACTTCTGCTCGGAACACCCAGAGCGGGAGCCTCGATGTGCTGCCACTCGAGACTATCCCCACCC
>JAIMBM010000513.1 GCA_023511475.1 Anaerolineae bacterium | reverse complement strand
GGGGGGGGGGGGGGGGGCCGCCCCCCCCCCCCCCCCCCCCCCCCCCCAGGTTCTGTCTTCCCCGCCCCCCGCGCGGCGGGGGCGGGGTTAGGGGTGGGGGCGCTCCAAAGGGCGATGTCTCCGGCCTCTCCACGCGAATGAGGCTGTCCTCCCCTGAACACTCCGGGGGCGGGCCCCCGCAGAAGACCTCCGAGACGAGCCCGAAACGCCCCAGTGGTACGATAGGGTCAAGAAGGCAGGGGTCTCTCGCGGAAAGGAGGACAGTCCATGGAAATGCGGATCGTGCGCCTTGGAGCGCTCCACGTCGCCGCGGCCAGGGCCATCGGCGCCGAGCCGGAGGCCGATGCCTTCCGCATCCTCGTCGACTGGGCACGGTCGCGCGGTCTGCTGGGCCGCGAAGGATACCGCGTCTTTGGCTTCAACAACCCAAGCCCGACCCCTGGCAGCCCGGTCTATGGCTACGAGGTCTGGATGACGGTCGGCCCCGAGGTGCGTCCCGATGGCCCGGTCCAGATCAAGGACTTTGCCGGCGGCCTGTACGCCGTTGCCCGCATCAGGCCCCGATCGGGCGACGACATCTCCAGGGGCTGGGAGGAACTGCACCGCTGCGTGGCGGGAGCAGGCCGCTGCCACGGCAGCCACCAATGGCTGGAGGAGCATATAGGTCCCCTGGGTGCACCCCTCGAGGAATGCGAGATGGACCTGTATTACCCGCTGGCCGAATAGGCGGCCTGAAAGTGCATCCTCCGCCTCGGCTTGCTCAGGAAGCTGCCGGGTTCGCCAGCCGCTCCCCAAGCGCCCGCAGCCGCTGGAGCAGCCCGGGATCGCCGGCGACCACACCGGCCCGGTCGGCCGTATTGACCACGACTGGCTCGAGCATGGTGCAGCGCTGCTCGTCGGCGAAGCAGCGGAAGGTGCCGAGGGCATCGTCTGCCCCGGAGCTGTGCTGCACCAGCACTACGGCAAATCGCTTGCCAGCGAGCTGCCTGGCATGGGCGGCATAGTAGGTGCGGTCGATCAGGTGCTTCATGGGGCCTGACACGGCGTTCCAGTAGACCGGGCTGCCGAAGACGAGCGCATCGGCAGCCTCGACCTCCTCCAGGACCGGCGTGGCCGCATCCTCGACCATGCAACGGCCGCTCGAGACGCAGGCTCCGCAGGCGTCGCACGGCTCGATCCGGAGCTCGTACAGCCGCACGAACCGGGTCGCCGCCCCGCGTGCCTGGGCGCCATCGAGGATGGCCTGCAGGGCCGTCTCGGTGTTCCCGTCGCGGATTGGGCTGCCGCTGATGGCGACTACTCTCATGGCCTTTCTCCTCGCTTGAGCCCTGAAGCGGCAGCGGGAGCTGCCGCGCGACTCGCACCCGTCGAGCCTGCTCCGAGCCCATCGTCAGGAGCCAGGCACGCGGGCGCCTTCCATGGTCTCGTGTGCCACGGCCTGCACAGTCGTCACCCGGCCCCTGGCCCCTTCCCCTCGCGCGCGAGGCGCGCCCTGAGGGCGGCGCGGAGGGCCTCGTGGTCGCTCCAGGGGTGCTCGACGGTGCCAAAGCACAGCGAGCGCTCGTGGCCCTTGCCAGTGACGAGCACCAGGTCGCCGGGCTGCGCCACGTCCACTGCAAAGGCGATAGCCTCGGCGCGGTCCGGGATGCGCCAGTAGCCCTCGCCCTCCTCACGGCCCGCGGCCCGACAGCCCTCGGCGATCTGGGCCATGATGTCGTCGAGGGACTCGGTGCGCGGATCCTCGGCTGTAATCACAGTGACATCGGCCAGGCGCCCGCTGATTTCCCCCATCACCGGGCGCTTGCCGCGGTCCCGGAGGCCGGCACATCCGTAGACGACAATCACCCGGCCCGGGACCATCTGGCGCGCAGTATTGAGAGCGTGAGTCAGCGCATGGGGTGTGTGGGCAAAGTCGATCACCGCGCGGAAGGGCTGCCCGAGGTCGATCTCCTCCATTCGCCCTTCGACGCCGCGAAAGCCAGCAATCCCCGTGCGGATCGCCTCAGAGGGAATGTCCTGTGAGAGGCCCACGGATACCGCCGCCAGGACGTTGTAGAGGTTGAACCGGCCCGGCAGTGGCGTCTCGATGGGCAGCAGCCCGCGCGGTGTGCGCACCTCGCAGCGCCAGCCGGTGCCCTGTGTCTGCGCTTCGACCACAGTCACATCGGCCGGACTGTTGAGCCCATAGGTAAGGCGAACCTCTGCAGGGATTCCGGCGAGATACGCGTACGACGAGTCATCGACGTTCAGCACGGCCACCTTGGGTGTATCCTGCTTACGCACGGCCGTGGACAGGCTGCGGAAGAGCAGGGCCTTGGCCTCCCGGTAGGCCTCGTAGGTGCCGTGATAGTCCAGGTGGTCGCGGGTGATATTGGTGATGACCGCCACGTCGAACTCGCAGCCCTCCACGCGGCGGTGGGCAAGCCCATGGGACGTTGCCTCCAGCACGGCATAGCGGGCGCCCCGCTCGACCATCTGAGCGAGATAGCGCTGGACGTCGGGCGCGTCGGGCGTGGTGGTGTGGAGGCCGGTGTCTATCGCCTCGCTCCCGATGCGAGCCTTCACGGTGGAGATCATGCCGACCGAGAGGCCGGCGGCCTCGAGGATGGCAGCGATGAGCTCGACGGTGGTGGTCTTGCCCTCCGTCCCGGTGACGCCGATCACGCGCAGCCGGCGGGCGGGGTAGCCGTACCAGGCCGCTGCGAGGTGCGCGAGCGCGGCCCGCGAATCCGGCACGACTGCTGCCGGGAGCCCCGGAGGGAGCATCTCTTCCCGCTCGGCGACAGCGGCCACGGCACCGCGGGCGAGCGCGTCGCCGATAAAGCGGTGCCCATCGACGTTTACACCCGGCACGGCCACAAACACCGCCCCCGGAGCCACCTGGCGCGAGTCGCAGGTGATGCCGGTGATCTCGAGGGCGTCCCCACCCCCTAGCAGGCGCGCCTCAGGCAGCGCCGATCTCAGCTCTGACCATCGCATGGCCATCACCACCGGTCCCCATGGCGCGGCGGCGCCCTTTGCGTCTAGGGCGTCCGCGCCGTGCTCGCAGGAGTACATCCCCTGTCCGGAACCGGACGATACCACGCATGGGGGTGTCCGTCAAACCCTGACCCGCGGCGGGCCCTTTCTCTATGGGCTTGAGCTTGGCCTTTTCAGGTGCTCGTTACCTAATCACATGCTCCAGCGCTCCTGGAGGGTGGTATGGCGCCCCTGGTGCGGATTCTGCCCCCACCCCGGGGCATTCCCCGCTTTGCCCGCAGGGCAAAGCGGGGGTAGCCCCCGCGCCCCTCCCCAGGC
>JAIMBM010000512.1 GCA_023511475.1 Anaerolineae bacterium | reverse complement strand
GCCCGAGACCCCGATGAAGGATGGCCCCTCCGCGGGCGGGCACCCGTGCCCCCCCGCGGAGGGGAGTGGAGTGGGAGCGCGAAGACGGTGCCTGCGAGCCACCCCGACGAATGGGGCCATCAATCCTCCCCCAAGTCGGTCCGCAGTCCGACTTGGGGGAGGGGGCCTGGCAGGAGCACAGATAAGCCAGCACCCAGGCTGCGCTACACCGCCTGGCCAGCGGGGATTGCATGAATCACAAAGAAGTGGTACAATGGCGTTGAGGGCGTTTACGCATCCTTCACGCATACTCCTCCGCGATGTCGCACCTCGCAGCCTGTAGCGCCCCAAAGATGCCGGGCGACGTCAAGCCCGGGTGAGATGCTGTCACCCAGACTGTACCCGCTACTAACTCTTTTGAGACAATCCTCTGCTATACTGGTGACGAGAGGCCGACGTCGGTAGAGCGGGCGCGGCCGGGAGGGCGCCGAGTGCGCCGCAACGAGCAAGGAGGAGTGGCTCGATGATCCGCTATCTCGTCACCTGGTTCTACACGACCCCGGTCTATCGTTCGCTTCGTCGAGAGGATGGCCAGGACCTGGCCGAGTATGCCCTGCTCCTGGCGCTCATCGCAGTGGTGCTGATCCTCGTGATCGGTGCGCTGACGGGCGCGCTTGCCAACACCTTTAACGCTGTGCGCAACGCCCTGCAGACCGCGGGGCAGAACCAGATCAACCCATAGCGTCTGTTGCGAGGCGACACAGGCTGGCGGGACAGGACTGTGCGACGTTCCCCGGCAACTGAAGTGCCGACAAGCGAACACAGATCGGAAGCGGACCCGGACCTCGACCGGGTCCGCTTCCAGAGAGTTAAGGAGCGGGGTATGCTGCGCTTTGCGGCGGTCTGGGCGCAGAGCTTACGGCGGGAGCAGGGGCAGGACCTGGCCGAGTATGCGCTGCTCATTGCCCTCATCGGGGTCGTGTTGGTGCTGGTGGTTGGCGCGATGTCAGGCGGCCTTGCGAACATCTTCAACACCCTGCGCAACGCGCTCGAGAGCGGGAGGACAAACCAGATTCAGCCGTGAGGCCCGTCGCGACGCAGCACACACACTGGTGGGGCAAGGGGGATTCCCTTGCCCGCCAGCTTTTGCGTTTGTAGGAGACGACAGGGGGTTGGGATGCGGGCGCGGAACGGACAGTCGATTGTTGAGCTGGTGCTGTTGCTGCCGCTCCTGATGCTCATCCTCGTGGGCTGCCTCGACCTCGGGCGCGCCTTCTCTGTGTGGACGGTCCTCAGCAATGCCTCACGTGAGGGGGCGCGCTACGCAGCCCTCACTCCCTATGACGTCTTTGGCATTGAGTCCCGGACAAAGGCAGACGTCGAGGCCGAAGGGCTGGCGGGGAGCGTCAAGGTAAGTGTATCCATGCCGTACGGGTGTGGCCCCGGCAACTCGGTCGGAGTCACGGCCGAGTACAGCCTGCCACTGCTGACCTCCTTCCTTTTTGGGGGGAACCCCCTCAAGATACGGGCGACCACCTGGATGATGATTGTGGGGAGGTGCTCGTGATATGGTCGGCAAGCAAGAATCCGGGGCCAGATCAAGGCGCTTGTGCGGGGTGACTGCCGCCGGCCAGACGACGGCCGAGTTTGCGGTGGTAGTGACCATCCTCCTCCTGTTCATCTTTGGGATCATTGACCTCTCGAGGGCCGTCTATGCGCGCAACGTCATCGCCAATGCGGCCCGCGAGGGGGCGCGGTATGCGGTGGCCCATCCTCCGGAGGACAGTGCCGGGTTCGAGCGGGTCAAGGAGGCGGCGCGGGCGCTGGTGGTTGGCCTGGAGCCGGAGCACCTCGCCGTGGATGTGACCCGGCCTGGCGGAACGAACATTCAGGTGACCGTCTCCTACACGTTCCATCCGGTCATAGGATGGATCGGACGGATCATCGACCGCTCGGGGGACGGGATCCCGATGCGCAGCCGCTGCATTATGGCCACGGTGACGGAGGAGTGATGCACGCACCGGGGGGAGAAGGGAGAGCGATGGAACCAGGAGCCGGACGGGACGAAAAGGGCTGGCACTCGGGCCGTGAGCGCGGCCAGACGGTGGTCGTGGCAGCTGTGGTGCTGGTGGCGCTCGTGGGTTTCCTGGCCATGGCGATCGACCTTGGCAACGTGCACGCGCAGCGCCGTCGGATGCAGAACGCTGCGGATGCCAGCGCCCTCGCGGCGTGCCGCCTGCTCGCCCTTGGGGAGAGCGAGGCGGCCGTGCGCGATGCGGTCGGGCAGTACGCACGGGCCAACGGCGCCCAGAGCTGGACTACGACCATACAGCCGCCGACCGTGGCGGTGACCGCTAGCGAGACGTTCCGCACCTTCTTTGCCTCGGTTGTGGGGGTGCCGACCTTTACGGTCAGCGCGTCAGCAGCGGCGCGCTACGAGCCCGCGGGCCCGTGGCGCGGGGACCTCATGCCCCTGGCGGTATACTCGGGCGCCCTCGAAGGCCGGGTGGATGGCGACTATGTGGAGATCTGGGACTCGCAGGAGACCGTTGTCGGAGAGGGCATCATCTCCGACGGGCAGCGCGGCTGGCTGAACTTTAACGGCGGCGCGGTCGGCGACTCCGAGCTGGTGAGCTGGATCACGTATGGCTGGAATGGCGAGGTGCGCCCCCCGATGTGGATCAACGGCACCCCGGGAACCAAGACATCTGCCCTGCAGGCGATGGATAGCGTCCGTCTGAACACGACCATCTATGTTCCGGTCTATGACCAGGTCCGCCCGGGGCAGGTAGGAAACGGCCAGATAGACTACCGCATCGTCGCTGTGGCGGCGTTCAAGGTTACGGTCGTGGTTGACCGGGGCAACCCCAAGTATGTCGGGGGGAGGTTTCTGAAGAATGTTGTCGCGCAAAAGGGCGGAGGGACGATCGACACAGGTGTGCGGGTGGTCAGTCTGACTGACTGAGGCACCGACTGAGAACCAGGGCGTCTGGCAGCGCGGCTCCCCTGCTGTGCGGGGACTGCCGGCCGGGATTGATCAGTTCTACGATGGTAGCCGTGGGGGCTGCTCGCAAGCAGCCCCCACGGTCGTGAGGAGCCCGTACTACCCCCAAACCCCCTTTCTCCGCCGCCTCAGCGGCGGGGAAAGGGGGTGTCCTTTTTCTGTGGAGGGGCTCGAGTTTGGCCTTTCGGGGCGCAACTCGCGGTGCCATCCAGAGATCGCTGAGATGACGTCCAGCGATGTGGCGGAGGACGCCCCCCCCCCCGAACCCCCCCCCCGCGCGGGCCCCCCCCCCGGCCGCGCGGGGGGGGGGGGGCA
>JAIMBM010000511.1 GCA_023511475.1 Anaerolineae bacterium | reverse complement strand
GCCGACCATCGCCCTACCCTGCGCCGACGCGCTCACCGTCCTGCCTGAGTACGGAGTGGAACTTCCGGACGAGACTGTCGAGGCGCTGAGGATTGAGACGCCAGAAGAGGTGCGTGTGCTGCTCGTCCTGCAGCACTGGAACGATGCCGAACGCATGATGCTGAGCACCCGTGGCCCCATCATCGTCAATACGCGCACCGGCCTGGCGCAACAGCTCATTGTGTAAGTCGATAAACGACAGATGAACACCGATACACAAGAAGAAACACAAATGACCGAATAGTCACCTCTTCTCTCCTCTCTGTAACCGTGGGTATCTGTGATTTCTAACCGGGCCGCACGCCCGCAACGGCCTGGCCAACCACACTGTTCACATCCAGCGCGCGGAAGGCGTTGATGTCATCGTTGTACTTGAAGATGCAGCCGAGCGTCTCCTCCACTACCGCAGGGTCCAACGCCTCACGGTGCAGAGTGACGAGCGCCTGCCCCCAATCGATGGTCTCAGCAACGCCGGGGCGCTTGTAGAAATCGCGGTCGCGCATGAGCTGCATGAAAGCGCAGATCTGCTCGGCCGAATCCGCCAGGATTGTCAGGGACGCCGCCGTCAAAGCCGGAGCACCCAAGGGGTGCATTCAGTGGATAGAGCAGCCTTCAGTCGAAGCTACCAAAATCCTCATGAACCACCCGGATGTTTCAATGGTACTGGCTACAGGAGGTGCCAGCATGGTGCAGGCGGCATACAGCACCGGTAAGCCTGCCCTAAAAAAGAACCACACCCCTCTGACCCGGGAGTTGGCGCGCACGGGCAGGCATGCTATAATCCGTCCACTTCTTCACCCAGCGTACTGGTATTGGCCTCTGGCCCTGGTTTGGAGCATGTCATGGCGGGTCCCTGGTTGGTAGTCCTGTTCGTTCTCATGGGTGCGGGCCAGTGGCTCGCCGGGTACCGGGCCCACCGCGCCGATGCCGATCGGCGCCTGCTCCCCGCTTGTCTCCCGCGTCACTTGGCCTGGCTGTGCGGCGGTCCCCGCCGGGATGGGACCCTCGAACTGGACCTGGCGCTGGGTCAACTCAGCGCCCTTGCCCTCCTGGTTGGCGCACCGCTCAGCATCCTCCTCCCCATCGGCTGGCCCGAGCGGGCCGGGTTCACCTTCCTGGCCTATGGCGTAGCCGCTCTGGCCGCATGGGCCATCGGCGAGCGCGCGAGGCTGCGGGCAGGTCTGTAACCGGGCGAGCGCTCAAAGTGGGTGGCCCCCCTACGACGCCGCGGCAACGCCCGTCTTCTCCCACAAGATGTTGGGCGAGCCCTGGAGCAGGTAGAGGTCAAAGCCCCGGATGTTGACCTTGACATAGTGCGCGTCCAGATGGGGCTGCGCCTCCCAGGGCGCCTGCCACAGCTGGGCCACGATATCGGGTCGCAGCTCGCCGATGGAGTAGCCATAGTCAAACTTGAGGTGGCCCGGGTAGAACTCGGAGGTGCGCGACGGATTCTGCGACAGGCGCATGGGGAGATGGGCGATCCGGGCGTCGCTCTTGCCCAGCAGGTCGACGCACGGGCGCTCGCTAAAGTAGGGGATGGCGCCCGCCCAGACCACGGCGACGCGGGCCTGCTTGGTGGTAACATCCGTCACCAGCCGCGCGATCATGGCCGTATCCCGGTTTCCTTGCACGTGGAACGGCGGCTCGAGCAACAGCCAGTCGGCAGGAGTCTGGCGCCCCTCTGGAGAGGCTGCAAAGCTGCTCATGCTGAGGAAGGCCATCAGGATCAGCCCCCACTGGGCGTAGGGGATGCCGCCTGCCCCCAGCCGTGCAGCCAGGGCAGCCCCGATACGCGCGCCCACACAGGTGAAGGCCAGAAACAGCAGCGGTATGGCGACGACGATGTAGCGGTTGGCGCCTCCCCACCACTCCCACGCGTCGCCGCCGACGTACACGCTGTAGACCACCTGGCCGAGAAAGATCCACATCAGCAGGGGCAACTGCCCCTCGCCGCGCAGCGCCAGGGCCCCGAGCCCGGCAACGGCGATGAGCCAGCCGATCGGCCAGGCAAAGTCCATGGCGACGCGCAGACCCCGCGCCACGCGCAGGAGGACCGGAAAGCCCGTCATCTTGAGGTAGTAGGTGTTCGGCAGGGGGCTCCCATAGTACCACAGCCGCAGGAGCGTCTGGGCGGCGAGGAACAGTGCGGGCACGCCCAGCCCCATGAGCAGGTGCGTACGCCAGCGTCTGCGATCGGCGAGGGCCAGGTAGCTCGCAAAGGCCAGGCAGGGGATGGCCATGTCCGGCCGGACGAGAGTGGCGGCGCCGAGGAGGAGATACAGCCGCTGCGGCGAAGCCCGGTCACGCAGCACGCGCAGCGCCAGGTGGGCCGCCGCCGTGATCACCGGTGTGAGCAGGCCCACCTCCATGCCCTGCAGCGCCCAGGTGTTGAGGGGCAGGTAAAAGGCGGTGAGCACTACCGCTCCCAGGCCAGCAAAGGAGGAACCGGGCACGACCACGCTGGCGACCCGGCGCACGAGGAAGAGGTTCGCCACCAGCAGGAGCGCGGCAAGGAGCTGCACGAGCAGGCTCATCTTCGAGGCCGGGACGGGCAGCAGGTGTGGCAGGGCCATGATCAGAGTCCACAGGGGGTTGGTGAATCCCTCGACCCGAGGCGCGCCCGGATACCAGACGAGCCCATAGCCACGCGCCAGGGTGCGGGCATAGGTCATGGAGATCATCGCATCGTCAAAGAGCGCAAAGTACCGCTCACCATCGATGACAAAGCTGGTGCGGTAGATGTAGATGGCGGCGTACAGGCCGAACGCCAATAGCAGGGCGCCGAAGGCCACGTCCGCACGGCTAAGGCTATTCAGCCATGCGGGCACCGTCGGGCGCCGTCCGATGAGATGTATCGCCCTGTGTACGAGGCCGGTGCGCCGACGCGCCGTCTCGGCGCGTCGGTGCGCCTCACCGGCTGGCGAATGAGTCATGGCCGGCTCCTTGTGCCAGACTTGCCGCAGCCGCACCATCGGCTGCAATGGGTCGGGATGCCGGGAAGCTTGGGTGCAGTTCAAGTTTGGGGTAGCTCGTGCCCGGCTACGCTATCACCGTCCCCTCCCCAGGCGGACGCCACGGCGTCCGCCTGGGGAGGGGAGATACCTAGAGTGGGCTGGAGTTTGGCCTTTTTAAGGTCTTCATCCGTCACCACCGGCTCTGACGCTCCTGAGCCGCCGTGGGCGCCCCTCTGGTCGTCGCGGCCCCCACCCCGCGCCCCTCCCCCCGGCGGGCACGTCGTGCCCGCCTGGGGGAGGGGCCATCT
>JAIMBM010000510.1 GCA_023511475.1 Anaerolineae bacterium | reverse complement strand
CGCCTGCCTGGGGGAGGGGCAGGGGTGGGGGTGTTGCGCCGAAAAGCGTGGCGCCGCAATGTACGCCTTATGAGCAAGCCGCGAGCTTCCGGACCAGTGCGCCTGGCCGACCTACCCGCGAAGGCGGTGGGGTGCCATGGCGCGCAGCCCGAATTGGCCACAGACCGCCCTTGTGCGTATACTGGATTGGGAAGAATTGCACACTCCTAACTCAGCACGCACAGGGGCCGGAGGGCGGCTCTCCGGGTGCAGGCCCTTGCGGGGGTGCTCGCACCTCGGAGGTTGGCCGCAGCGGCTTGAGGCGCCCTTCTTGCCTCCTGCGTGCTACCATACTGCTTTGTAGCCCAAGTCGGGAGGCTGCCACATGAGCTACCTGCTGGGGATCGACGTCGGGACGAGCGGTGCCAAGGCCCTGCTCATCGATGCCGAGGGCGCGGTGATCGCCTCGGCCACGGAGGAGTACCCCCTCCACACCCCGCGCCCGCTCTGGGCAGAGCAGGACCCCGAGGACTGGTGGAGGGCCACGGTAGCCGCGATCCGGGCCGTGCTCAATCAGTCGGGCGTGCATGCAGAGGATGTCGCGGGCCTCGGCCTCACCGGGCAGATGCACGGCATGGTGGCGCTGGATGCAGACGGGCAGGTCCTCCGGCCCTGCATCATGTGGAACGATCAGCGCACCGCGCTCCAGTGTGCCGAGATCATGGACACCGTCGGCAGGGAACGGTTCCTCGCCCTGACCGGCAACCTCGCCCTGCCCGGCTTCACGGCTCCCAAGATCCTCTGGGTGCGGCAGAATGAGCCCGAGGTCTACCGCAGGATCGCGCAGGTCCTCCTGCCCAAGGACTATATCCGCTACCGCCTCACTGGCGACTATGCTACCGAGGTCTCGGATGCCTCGGGGACGGTGCTCTTTGACGTGGCGCATCGGCGCTGGTCGCTGGAGGTGCTGGAGGCCCTCGACATCCCGCCGAGCTGGATGCCGAACAGCTACGAGTCCCCGGAGGTGACCGGCACGGTCAGCGAGACCGCGGCCCGCGAGACGGGTCTCCGCCCCGGGCTGCCCGTCGCTGGTGGCGGGGGCGACCAGGCCGCGCAGGCGGTTGGCTCGGGAATCGTCCGCGAGGGGATCATCTCGGTTACCGTGGGGACCTCGGGGGTCGTCTTTGCGGCCACCGACGACATGAAGCTCGACCCTCAGGCCCGCCTGCACAGCTTTTGCCATGCCGTGCCGGGCAGATGGCACGTCATGGGCGTGATGCTCTCGGCGGGCGGGTCGCTCCGCTGGCTGCGGGATACCATCGCCGGCCCCGAGCGCGAGGTCGGCCGCCTCAGCGGCGTCGACCCCTATGAGATCATGATCGCCGAGGCGGCGCAGGTGCCGGCCGGCAGCGAGGGCCTGCTCTTCCTGCCATACCTCACAGGCGAGCGCACCCCCTACGCCGACCCCAATGCCCGGGGCGCCTTCGTCGGCCTCACCCTGCGGCATGGCAAGGGCGCGATGGTCCGGGCCGTCCTCGAGGGGGTGGCCTACGGCCTGCGGGACTCCCTCGAGCTCCTGCGGGCGCTGCACATCCCCATACAGCAGGTGCGGGCCTCGGGTGGTGGGGCGCGCAGCACCCTGTGGCGGCAGATCATGGCGAACATCTTTGGCACCGAGCTTGTGACCATCAACATTACCGAGGGCGCCGCTTACGGGGCGGCCCTCCTCGCCGGAGTTGGGGCGGGCGTCTACAGGGACGTGTTCGAGGCGACCGAGCGCACGATCCGCGTGGTCGACCGCGTCGAGCCCGTGGCCGATGAGGTGGCCATCTACGATGGCTACTACCAGGACTACCGGGCCCTCTACGGGCAGCTCAAGCCGACCTTTGACAGCGTGGCGAAGCGGGTCTGAGCCGTGACCGGCGCCGCAGGCAGCGCAAGTCGCGCGCCGGGGCCTCGGATCAGGGATAGGGGCTTTCAGTGATGCAAAGGAGGATCAGCCATGGCAGTCCCGTCGTTCCTGCTGAAAAAGCTCTACGTCCAGGGGAGCCTGAAGAACACAGAGACCGGCTTCGAGTTCGCCCTCAAGAACAATCTGGCGCCCGGCAGCCTGGTTGGCTTCTTCCCCCTGACCCTCGATGACACCTCGATCCCGCCGGAGAAGCTCACCTTTGTCACGCCTCAGGGTGAGTATCGGGGGGATCAGGTGTCCGGGCGCAGCCCGCTGGTCTTTGGTCTGAACGTCGAGGTCAAGATCCTCGTCGAGGGCGTGACGCTCCAGCCCGGCGCGCATCGTCTGACCCTCTCTGTCCTCACACGTGAGGTCGGCCGGCTCGACATCGACATCAGCGACACCGTGTAAGGCACGCGCGTACCCGGCAGGCGCCCGCCCCCCGCTGCTTGCAGGCGCGGGGCAGGGCGCCCCTTTCGGCGAGGAGCGCCCCGTGATGGATAGCAGAGAGGTTGTGCGGCGCACCGTGCTCTTCCAGTCTCCTCCCCGCCTGGCCCGGGATCTCCCCGAGCCATATGGCAGCGACTTTAGCCTGGTGAGTATGAACCCCTCGCCCGATGAGCGGCCGCCGGAAGGGATCGATGAGTGGGGCGCCGTGTGGGAGAATATCGGCGTCAGTAGCCTCGGGCAGGTAAAGGACTACCCGCTCAAGGACTGGAGCCACTTCGCCGACCTGCGCATCCCCGACATCCGCGATCCCCGTCGCTGGCGGTCGGTCGAGGGCGCCCGAGAGTGGGCCGGCGACAGGTTCCTGCTCGGCAACGGCATCTCGATCTATGAGCGGGTGCACTTTATCCGCGGCCTGGAGAACACCTGGGCGGATATCCACACCGCCCCAGACCGGCTGGGCGAACTGCTGGATATCCTGGTCGAGATGAACCTCGTGGCCATCGAGCGCTATGCGGCAGCCGGGGTCGACGGCTTGATCTTCTGCGACGACTGGGGCCTGCAGGACCGGCTGATGATCTCCCCCGCCTCTTGGCGCGCCCTCTGGAAGCCGCGCTACGCGCGCATCTACCGCGCCGCCCACGAGGCCGGGCTCCTGACCTTCCTCCATAGCTGCGGGTACATCGTCGACATCCTCGACGACCTGATCGAGGTTGGCCTCGACGTGATCCACATGGACCAGCAGGAGAACATGGGGCTGGAGCTATTGGGCCGGCGCTTTGGCGGGCGCATCACCTTCTTCTCGTGTGTCGACATACAGAACACGATGGTTCGGGGGACGCTGGAGGATATCCGCCGCTACTGCCGCCGCATGGCGGAGCTCCTCGGGCGCCCTGAGGGGGGCTTTATCCCCCGCTGGTACAC
>JAIMBM010000509.1 GCA_023511475.1 Anaerolineae bacterium | reverse complement strand
GCGGCTACCATTGTCGCCAGGTCACCCGATCCTGGCAACTGGACCGCAGGGGACATTCTATACAAGGGGCGCGGGGTGGGGGCAGCAACCGCGCGAGACGCTCCACACGACCCCGCAGGAGCGCTAGACCAAGTGGTGAGGGAGAACGAGCTGAAAAGGTCGAGCCCCAAGAGAACGAATGGGGGGATAGGGGCACCCCACGAGAGTGAGGAGACCATGGATGGAATAGAACTCAAGGCCCTCTGGCGAAGCGGCACACCCAGCTACGGCGCCTGGATCACCCTCTGCGACCCTGCCGTCGCCGCCATCGTCTGCAATGCCGGATACGAGTGGGTCATCGTGGACGCCGAGCACATGCCCTACAACCCACAGACGCTTCGGGACACCCTCCGCGTCATCCGGGCGCGGGGGGTCGTCCCCATTGTGCGCGTCGCCGACAACGACGCGGCGCTCATCAAGCAGACCCTCGACTGGGGCGCCGAAGGGATCATGATACCGCTCCTCCGGACTGCGGAGGAGGCGCGAAAGGCTGTCGCCGCCTGTCGCTACCCGCCCCTGGGCATCCGAGGCTGGAACCCGCGCGACGCGACCGACTATTTCCGGGATACGGCCCACTATGCCAGCACCATCAACGAGCGGGTCATCGTCATGCTGCAGGTGGAGCACGCGGACGCCGTCCGCAACCTTGACGGCATCCTGGCCGTCCCGGGCGTCGATGCCATCCTCATCGGCCCGGCCGACCTTTCTTTCTCCCTCGGCCACCCGCTGGACATCTCGCACCCCGAAGTGCAGCAGGCGATCGACCTCACCATCGCCAAATGTCGGGCGGCGGGGGTGCCGGTCGGGATCGCCCCCGGCGGCGGCCTGGAGGACCTCCTCGGCTGGGTTCGCCGGGGGATCAGCTTCCTGCCGCTGGGCTTCGACTATGTCTGGATCGGCGAGGCAGGGGGCACGATCCTGCGCCAGATGCGCGAGGCGACCGGTGGTCGCTAGAGATAGCTGAGGCCTCGGGCCTTGCCAACGACGGGAGGTGCAACCATGCGTGGTGCCGGGCATCCACTGGACGTGCTGTCGCCACAGGAAGAGGAAACGATCCACGCCAATGTCCTGCGCATCGTGGACCGGGTCGGCCTGCAGGTCGAGAACGCGGCGTTGCTGGACCGGCTGGCCTCCAGTGGGGCGCGCATTGACCGCGCACGGCAGCGCGCGACCTTTGCGCCGGCAGCGGTTGAGGAGTTTATCGCCTCCTCGCGGGCCTGGCAGAGCGATGAGGCCCCGCCGCACGTCCATGGGGGCGTCAACATCTACTACGGGCACTACCTCGACCCGCGCACCGACGAGTACCGGCCCATGTCGATCGAGCTGGCGCGCGAGTACTACCAGGTCGCCCGCGCCGTGCCCGAGGTTCAGCACATGGGGATGCTCGGCTGCCCGCTCACCGGCGTGCCGCCCGCTGCGGAGCCGCTCTACGAGCGGTACTGGTCGTGGAGGCTGGGCGTCGAGCCGGGTGGCTCGATCCACCGGCTCGAGCTGTGTCCGCTCATCCTGGAGATGTATCAGGTCCACGCCGCGGTGACCCGCATACCGGTCGACCAGCTCTTTCACGCCGCGGTGTACCTCGTCCCGCCCCTGAGGCTGGGGTACCAGGAGGCCGAGCAGGTCCGCTGGTTCCTTGAGCGGGGCCTGCGCGTCTCGGTCGGTGGGAGCATGCTGACCGGCGGGGCTACGGCGCCGGTCACCCTGGCCGGGATGGTTACGCTCGCCATCGCCGAAAGCCTGCTCCTCGGCCTCCTGAACCGCGCCCTGTACGGAGACCGCACCTGGGGAATCTCCATGTCGGTCACGGCCATGGACCCGCGGACGATGATGCGCCCCTTCGGGCGGCCCGACATGGTCCTTGCCAACCTGATGGGCTTTCAGATGGCGCGGCGCTACGGCTGCCGAGCCTGGGGGCACAGCGGGCTCTCCGATGCCATGCGGCCCTCGCCGCAGGCCGCCGCCCAAAAGATGCAGTCGGCGCTGGCCAGCGTGCTCGTCCGCGGCAGCGTTAGCATCGAGATGGGGCTCCTCGGTATCGATCAGGTCTACTCACCCATCCAGGTCCTGCTGGATGCCGAGATCATGCGGTCGCTGGCCCAGTTCACGCGCGAGTACGAGGTGTCGGACGAGGCCATCGCTGCCGACTTGGTCGAAGCGATCGGCCCGGGCGGGAGCTTTGCCGGGGAGCCGCATACCGCGGCATGGTTCCGGCGGGAGCTGTGGGAGCCCGTCCTCTGGGAGCGGCGGCCCTTCGCCACCTGGCATGACGGGGACGGGCGCACCGACCTCGACCGCGCGCGGGAGCGGGTCCTGGCCATCCTCAAGTCGCCCCCGTCTCCGGACGCCATGCCGGAGGAAGAGGAGCGCGAGCTGCGGCGGATCATCGAGCGGGCCGCGGGCAGGTTCTGAGATGGGAGGCCTGGGGGGCACGGCATGTTGTGCCCTCGCAGCGTTTTGACTCCTCGCGCGCCCCGGCCTATAATCGCGCTACGCACTGGAGGTCGAAAGTGCACGTCTCCTGGGTCAGCGGATGCAGTGAAAGCGCAGCGCAGGGCCCGGCCCTGGGCTCTCTGCTCGCACGCCGCCGGCCAGCCGCCTTCTGTGGCTACTACTATTACTACTATTACGCCAGGGGGGCCGGCGGGCTGCACCGCGCGGAGGGGGCGACATAGACCCGGTCGTCCGAGGGGAGCAACGAAGAGCGTGGAGCAGCCAACTCCACGCTCTTTTGTTACCCTCCGATCCCGCCTGCCGATACTCTGAAGAGGACCTGAAACATGTCTACCTGCCGGGGCGTACGCGGAGCAACGACGGTCGAGCGCAACGATGCGGATGCCATCCTCGAGGCCACCCGGGAGCTGCTTGTGGCGCTGATCGAGGCCAACGGCCTCGCGCCGGAGGATGTCGCCTCGGCCATCTTTAGCGTGACGCCGGACCTGACCGCGGCCTATCCCGCACGCGCGGCCCGCGACCTGGGCTGGAGCCAGGTGCCGCTGCTGGACGTTCAGGAAGCCGCCGTGTCGGGGGGCTTGCCGCGGTGTGTCCGTGTTCTGCTGCACTGGAACACCGACAAGCCGGCCTCGGAGATCGTGCATGTCTACCTGCGCGGGGCGCGTGCCCTGCGGCCGGACCTTGTGCGGGACCCGTGACCGGCCACGCGATTGCCGCTCGACATGGCCGGGCAGGCGACCGAACGTGGGTCGAGTGCCTCAGAATCTTACATGGAGGGCCAACCGGCGTCTTCCGCTGGCCGCGGGATGAGGG
>JAIMBM010000051.1 GCA_023511475.1 Anaerolineae bacterium | reverse complement strand
GGGGGGGGGGGGGGGGGGGGCCCGCCCGCCCCCCCCCCCCCCCCCGCCAAACACCCACAGAAAAAGGGCCCGCAAGTCGGCCTGCAGGCCGACTTGGGGGGCATCGACGTTGCTGGAGCATTAGCCTATGGCACAGGTCACACCGAAAGCGGACGCTGCCCCGGGGCTGGAGCGCGAGGTGCGCATCCCGCCGGCGGTGGTGGTCGCGGGGCTGTTGGCGCTGGGAGTGCTCGTTTTCCTCGCGACCGAGGGCGAGACGGACCCGCGCCTGCGAGGGGAGGCGCAGTGGCTGGTGCTTCTGCTGCACTTCGGGGCAGGGGTTGCCTGGCTGCTTCTGGCCTGGAGGCCGGCCATCGGGCGATGGTTCACGGTCCTTGCGCCGTCTGCGTACATCTACCTCGGGAGCATCTGGCTAAAGGTTCCCGAGCTGCAGAACCTGCATGTGGTGGCCGTTGCCCTGGCGGCGATCCAGGGCGGCGTTACGGCGGCACTTGTGGCCGCGCTGACGGCGAGCCTGTTTCTGCTCGGGCCTGCGCTTCCTGGCCGTGCGGCGGCCGTCAACCTTGCGGCGGTGTGGGCGGTAGGCGCGCTCCTGTGCGTTGCGGACCGCCGGCTGCAGCATGTCGTGCAGTGGGCCTGCGGCTACTTTGAGCGGGCGCAAGACCTGGTCGACGAGACCCGGGATCGGAAGGTGGCCCTCGAGCAGGCGCTCGCCGACCTGGCTCATGCCAACCGGCAACTGGCGCTGGCCAATGAGCGCAGTGCCACGCTGCGCCTGATCGCCGAGGAGGCGCAGAGGTCCAAAGCCGAGTTTGTGGCCAGGGTGAGCCACGAGTTCCGCACGCCGCTCAACATGATCATCGGGCTGGTCGGCCTCATGGTTGAGAACCCCGAGATCTATGCGGAGGAGCTCCCCCCCGAGCTGTGGCGGGACCTCGAGATTGTGCATCGCAACTGTGAGCACCTCGCCGCTATGGTCAACGACGTGCTCGACCTCAGCCGCGTTGAGGCCGGGCGGCTGACGCTGCATCGGGAGCCGACCGATCTCCGCGAGCTGGTGCAGGATGTGATCGAGGTCGTGCAGCCCCTGGCCCAGAAGAAGCAACTGGAGCTCAAGGCCCTCCTCCCGGGCAGGTTGCCCGCAGTCTATTGTGACCGCACGCGGATTCGGCAGGTCTTGCTGAACCTGGTAAGCAATGCGGCGCGCTTCACCCCCAGTGGAGGGGTCACCGTCCGGGTGATCCACGACGAGCCGCGCGTGCTGATCGACGTCGCGGACACCGGCCCTGGCATCAGCCCGCAGGATGCCGAGCGGATCTTTGAGCCGTTCTGGCAGGCTCCCACTGGCTCGCGGCGGGAGCGAGACGGCTCCGGCCTGGGCCTGAGCATCAGCAAACAACTGGTGGAGCTGCACGGAGGGCGCATCTGGGTCGAGAGCCAGGTGGGTGTCGGAACAGTCTTCCACGTCGAGCTGCCCGCGGACGAGCAGCCAGAGCCCATCCGGCGCCCTGCCCAATGGATCCGGGAGGACTGGCCATGGCGCGAAGCAGCGTTCAGGGGTGCCCGAGCCGCGGCAACTCAGCAGTTGACGAGGCCCCGTGTGATCGTGTGGGACACAACGGCTTCCCTCTCGACAGAGTGGACCCGGTACGGTGACCTTGCCGAGTTTGTTGAGGCCAGGGACCTGCCGGAGACCCTGCGGCTGCTGGCCGAGTGCCCGGCGCACGCGGTGGTGCTGAACGCCGCGACCGTCGGAGAGGTATTGGGGCATGCTGACGCGCTGCGCCGCGAGAGCCGGTCCACTCCGATTGTGGGTGCCGTGCTCGTGCCGCCTGTGGCTCGGGCTCAGGAGGTCGGCGCCCTTGGACATCTGGTCAAGCCGGTCACTCCTGCCGACATCGCACGGGCGTTGCGGGCGTGCGGTCGGCAGGTGAGGCGCGTCCTCGTCGTTGACGACGATCCCGAGGTGTGCCGGCTGCTCACGCGCATGCTCCATACCTCGGATCAGACCATTGAGGTGCAGGCTGTGAGCTCGGGGAGAGAGGCGCTTGCGCAGATGGTGCGCCTCCAGCCCGACCTGGCTCTGCTCGACATCGTCCTGCCCGACATCACGGGCTGGGAGGTGCTGGAGGAGATGCACCGCGATGAGAGACTGAGGGAGGTCCCCGTGTTCATGGTGTCGGCGCAGGACCCGGTGGACCAGCCTCCGGCGAGCAGCTATATCCTGGCGACCATGGGCGAGGGCCTGACCGTCGGGCTGTGGCTCAACTGCGCCCTTGGGCTTGCCTCTCTGATGCTGTCGCCGCCTGGGCGGCACGATCGAGTGCCTGCAGCAGGTCCTGCCGCCTCACAGGCTTGGGCAGATACTGCATGGCCCCGAGAGCAGAAGCAAGGTCCGCTTCCCTGACAACAGAGCAGACGATGACGGGCACCGAGCGGGTCGCGGGGCTCTCGCGGAGGAGGCGCAAGAGCTCCCAGCCGTCGGTGTCCGGCAGCATGATGTCGAGCAGGATGATGTCCGGCGCGTGTTGCTCGGCAGCGTGCAACGCCGCCTCGCCCTGCGAGGCGTGCACAATCCGATACCGGGTTCCCGTAACGCAGCGACGGTAGTAGTGGATCGAGTCCGGGTTGTCATCTACGACGAGGACGGTCACCTCACCCGCAGCCGGAATGCTGAGCCGGAGGATGGCGCACTCGCCTTCTCTGTGGACCTCGACAGCCCCGTCCTGGGCCGCGAGTATCTCGCTCACGAGATCGCTTGGCGCGGGCGCCGCGTCGCCGGGGGTCGGGCAGGATAGCTCGATGTGGATCTTGCCTTCTCGGGCGAATGCCCGCAGGTTGAGCCTGCCGGGCGACGCGGAGCGCACGAGGTCAGCGATGGCCATGATCAGGACCTGGCGGAGCACGGAGGGGTGCATCGCCACCAGAAGGCCGGAAGGCAGCTCGTCGACCTGAAGCGTGATCCCGTGTCGGGAGCAGAGCACGCGCTCTAGTTCCACTGCAGCCCCAACAGCCTCGCGCACATCTGCCACCACTGCATTCCCCGACGCCTGGAGCGAAGCCAGGCTCTGCCGCACCTGGCGGCGCCAGTCCAGCGCATCGTCCTCCTCGGCCATCTCGGGTGTTGCTGCCGGCGGCGCGGGCGCGATGGTGGGGGCGGCCTCGTGAGCCAGGCCGTGCTCCCACAGCAGTCGTGCCAGCCGGTGTGTGGCGATGCGCTGCGCTCTGCGCACGTGCCGGGGGCTCATATGGAGCCGGTCGGCGACCTCCTCCTGCGTCAACCGGCAGATGAAGCGGTGGTTGAGGATCTCAAAGTCACGCCAGTCGGCTGCCCCGGGCGGCACATCAGCGGGGGGCTGGAGCCCGCGAATGGCGCGGATGATCTCCTGCTGGATGGGGCCGGCGCCTGCGTCGGCAGGGAAGCCGAGTATCCGGCAAAGGGCGGCAGGCGGGCGATAGTCGGGGTCGTGGAGGTGCGTCAGAGCCTCCCGCAGCGCGTCGCGGAAGGCGTCGAAGGAGTCCGTAGCAGCCTCGTTGGCCGGAAGCTGTCCCATTCCTGTCCTGGATTGGCGCAAGCGCGCATGATAGAATGCATAGTGCAGAAGGCATACATGGTGTGTACCGCTCCATCATATCACGCTGGCGTCGAGCGGTCAAAGGCGGTGCCGCGCTCGAGGGGTCCAGATGGCCTTCGGGTGTTGCCCGCCCTCTTCGCGGTGCAATGTGGATGGAGGTGCCATGGCGTTGATGGACCAAGCGGTGACCGCGCGTCCCGCACAGCAGGCCCGCCACGGTTGGCGGCCAAGGCTGACCTTGAGGAGCCGGGAGGCCCTGGCTGGCTATGTATCGATCCTCCCCTGGATGCTGGGCTTTGTGGTCTTTTCCGTGGGACCCATCGCCTTCTCCTTTGTCCTGATGTTCATGAAGTGGGAGATCATTACCCCGCCGCAGTGGGCAGGGCTGGAGAATTTTAGGCGTCTGCTGGCCGATCCGCTGGTGCCCAAGTCGCTGTGGAACACGCTCTTCTACAGTGTGTTGGCGGTTCCTCTGAACCTGGTCGCGGCGCTCTTTGCCGCGGTGATGCTGAATGTGGGCGTCAGAGGCACGAACGTATATCGTGCCCTGATCTACCTGCCGTCGCAGATGCCGGCGGTGGCCAGCTCTATCCTCTGGTTCTTCATCTTCAGCCCGACATATGGGCTGGCGAATGGCATCCTCGGCTGGCTGGGCATCCCGCCCCAGAAATGGCTCTGGGACACAGACCTGGTCAAGCCCTCGCTGGTGCTCATGGCGATTTGGGGCCTGGGCAATGCGATGATCATCTTCCTGGCCGGGCTACAGGGCATCCCGGACGCGCTGTACGAGGCGGCCATGATCGATGGGGCGGGGACGTGGCGCCTCTTTGTGCACATCACCCTGCCAATGCTCTCGCCCAGCATCTTCTTCAACCTCACGATGGGCATCATCGGCTCCTTCCAGGTCTTTACCAACGTGTTCATGATGACCAGCGGCGGGCCGGGCAACGCCTCGTTGATGCTGGTGCTGTACATCTACCGTAATGCCTTCGTCTTCTTCAGGATGGGGTATGCCTCTCTGCTCGCCTGGATCCTCTTCGCGATCGTGCTGGTGGTCACGGCGATCCAGCTGCGGGTGTCCCGGATGTGGGTCTACTACGAGGGGGAGGTGCGATGAACGGCTCAGTCGTCGCCCGGACGCGAGGGATAGGGCCGGGCTTCCTGGGCGGGCGCGTGGCCCGCAGGCGCCTCTCTCACCTGGCTGTCCACGTTGTCCTTCTGCTCATGGTGGCGGCCTCCAGCCTGCCGCTGATCTATATGGTGAGCACCTCCCTCAAGCCGAACGGCACGGAATACGAGTTCCCGATCCGCTGGATTCCGCAGCGCTTTGCCTGGGAGAACTATCGCATCGCCTTCCAGTCCATCCCGACGCTGGTGTTCCTGAAGAACACGCTCATCATCGCCCTGGTGTCGCTGGTGGGCGAGTTGCTGACGGCGTCCCTGGCTGCCTACGGCTTTGCGAGGCTGCGTTTCCCCGGTCGAGACGTGCTCTTCATGCTCATGATGAGCACGCTGATGCTCCCCTTCTTTGTCACCATGATCCCGCTCTTTGTGCTCTACCGGACGCTCGGCTGGGTGAACACGCTCTACCCCTTCACGGTGCCGGCGTTCTTTGGTGGAGGGCCCGTCTTCATCTTCTTGCTCCGGCAGTTCTACCTGACGCTGCCTCCGGAGCTGGACGATGCGGCGCGCATCGACGGAGCAGGCTTTTTCCGGACCTGGTGGTCGGTCCTCCTGCCGCTGACGCGGCCGGCGCTGGCGACTGTAGCCATCCTCTCGCTGGTGCACCACTGGAACGACTTTACGGGGCCGCTCATTCTGCTGAACTCGGAGGACCGCTTCACGCTGGCGCTGGGCATTCGCCTCTTCCGTGATCAGTATCGCACCTACTTTAACCAGACGATGGCGTACTCGACGATGATGACAGCGCCCGTTATCACCGTGTTCTTCATCTTCCAGAAGTACTTTATCAAGGGCATCTCGATGACGGGCCTGACAGGCCGATAGAGGCTGGCGGACCGTTCGTGGCGAAAGGAGGTGGTGCCGGGGGCGAGAGAAATGGGAGGTGTGTCCGGGAAGCTGTGGGTTCTGGCCTGGAAGAGCGGATGACCAGCAAGTGCAGCCGGGTAGTGCTGGCTCGTAAGAACCTGGAGGTGACAGTATGCGTGCGATCTCACGTCGTGTGCTGCTCTCGCTGCTCGTGGTGATGCTCGTGCTTAGCGCCTGTGCCCCAGCGGCGGCGCCAACGCAGCCAGCCAGGGCAACGGAGGCTGCAACGCAAGTGCCCGCGGGTGCGCAGCCAACCCAAAAGCCCGCTGAGAAGGTCAAGATACGGGCTACCGTCTGGCTTGGGGAGCAGGAGCTGGAGGCGCTGGGCAAGCTCACCGACGAGTACCTCAAGACCCACGAGAACGTCGAGGTTGAGTGGATCAACATCGTCGGCGGTGGCCCCTACGGTCGTGACAAGCTCCAGACCATGATCGCCGGTGGCGACGCGCCGGATGTCATGATGTTGAACACCGGCCAGTTCGAGGGGCTGGCGGCGCGCGGGGCGCTCCTGGCGCTCGACGACTTTGTGCAGAAGGAAGGCTTTGACCTCAGCATCTACTGGCCGCAGGCCGTGGACGGCTGCAAGTACAAAGGCAAGCTGTATGGGCTGCCGCGCGACATCAGCAACGTCATCCTGTACTACAACAAGGACATGTTCGACGAGGCCGGCGTAGCCTACCCGACCGAGGACTGGACCTGGGATGACTTTCTCAAGGCCGCTCAGGCCTTGACCAAGGACAGGGACGGCGACGGGAAGATCGACCAGTGGGGCTTCGGCCTGCTCAACATCGTGTGGGTGTGGGCGGGCTTTGTGTGGGCGAACGGCGGCGAGGTCCTGAGCCCCGATCGCACCGAGTGCCTGCTCACGGATCCGAAGACCGTGGAGGCCCTGCAGTTCTACTATGACCTGCAGACCAAGTACCAGGTTTCCCCGCCGCCCGGGGCGCTCCCTGAGCAGGCCTGGGCTGGGGACTGGATCCTCACCGAGGCCGTGGCCATGGGCTTCTTCGGGCCGTGGTGGCGGCCGGCGATGGTGGCCAAAGAGCGGCCGTTCAAGTGGGACGTGGCCTACCCGCCCAAGTCGCCGAACACGGGGAAGCGCGGCTCGGTCGTCTACACCGACATGTGGGGCATCTACTCCGGCAGCAAGGTGGCCGAGCAAGCGTGGGACTTTATCAAGTTCCTGACCAGCCAGAAGGCCCAGGAGTTGTGGACCGAGCTGATCGGTGCACGGTCGATCTCGCCGGTCAAGGCGGTCGCCCAGAGCGATGCCTGGCTGCACTATGGTGGCTCGACGGGCGAGATCATCCTGGACTCCCTCTCCTTCTCGCAGGCGCCGCCGGTCAACTTTGGTAACGCCAACGAGGCGGAGACGATCTGGGATCAGGAGTTTGGCCTCGTCATCGCCGGCGAGCAGACCGTGCAACAGGCGGTGACCAAGATTTGCGAGCAGATTGCGCCGGTGCTGGCCTCGAGCCAGTAGCAGCCTCGTTGCGCTCAGTGTTGTAGGGATGTGTTGGCCTGGCGCAGCCGCCCACGCCCGGCGTGGAGTGCTGCGCCAGGCTGCACCTTGTGCTCTCCAACGACGACCGTTGCGAGGTGACCGGTTGGACAGAGGATGTGGAGGAAAGGTGATGGCTGCCTCGAACACTGCGCTGTGGCCCCGGATCAAGCCCGACTTTGGCCGCCTGCTCAAGGTGTTCCGTCGCGAGGGCGTGCCGGACAGGGTGCCGTTCATTGAGCTGTTTGCCGATGCCGAGATCGTCTCGGCGGTGGCAGGCGAGGCGCCTGTCGACTTGCTGACGATGCAGATCGATCCGGAAGCGCGCAAGGTGGCGCTGCGCCAGCGCATTCGGTTCTGCCAGATGGTGGGTTATGACTTTGTGTGGGCCGCGACCCATCCGCCGCTCTTGCTGCGGGTTCCCTGGCTTGCCTCACAGGACACGGCTGCGCTCGCCAGACCCGCCCGGGTGTGGGTCAACGAGAACGAGGGCATCATCCGCACCATAGCGGATTTCGAGGCCTTCCCATGGCCGACCCCGGCGGATATCGACTACTCCGAGCTCGACTTTGTCTCTGAGAATCTGCCTGAGGGGATGAGGGTCATCGCCGAGACCTCGGGGGTACTCGAGTTCGTGATGTGGATGATGGGCTACGCTACCTTTGCCGTGGCGCTCTATGAGCAGCCGGATCTGGTGCAGGGGATGTTCGAGCGCATCGGAGACCTCATGGCCGCCATCTATGAAACGATGTGCGACTATGAGGCGGTCGGCGCCGTCTTCTTGGGTGACGATATGGGTCATCGCAGTGGTCCGATGATTCACCCCGACCACCTGCGGCAGTACGTCTTCCCAAGGCAGAAGCGGCTGGTCGACATTGCCCACGCCCACGGGTTGCCGTTTCTTCTGCACGCCTGTGGCAACCTGAGCGTGGTGATGGACGATCTGATCGACTATGTCGGGATCGACGGCAAGCACTCGTTCGAGGATACTTATCTCCCGGTCACCGAGGCGAAAAAGCTCTACGGCGATCGCATCTCGATCCTTGGGGGCGTAGACGTGGATTTCCTCGTTCGCCGGAGCGAGGATGAGGTGCGCGCCTACACCCGCCGCGTCCTCGAGGCCTGCATGCCTGGAGGCGGCTACGCCCTCGGGACCGGGAACAGTGTGGCCAACTATATCCCGGTGCGCAACTATCTAGCCATGCTGGATGAGGGCGTCAAGGTTGGGGTGTACAGACAATAGCAGAAGGCGCGGGCAGCCGGAAGGACTCAGGGGCGCCGGGGCACCGCCGAAGGGCAGGCGCACGCGCCGCGATCATCGATGCCCCGACGTAGCCAGACCGTTTGTTGAGGTAAGGAGGACGCCGATGGACGAGAGCGGACCGCGCGATGGGCTGATCGAAGAGGATCGTTCGGGCCTTCCCTACCTGAAGGACTACCGCGTACGGCAGGTGTCGACCCACGGGCACGACAGACCGCTGGTGCCGCTCCTGCGCTCCTGGCGGCCGTATGCGGGCACGATGCACCGGGACAATGTGCCGATCCCGCCGCGGGGGACCTGGGCGTTCGAGGAGATTGCAGGCCCGGGCAAGATCATCAACTTTTGGTGTACGGTGATGCCTCCTCTGGCCTGGGACATCGAGAAGGAGAAGCTCAGCATGGAGCTTCTCTGGCGCAACCTGGGCCGGATACGGCGGCTAGCCGGCTATCATCGCCTCGCAGAGCTTTTGGAGGGGGTGTGGATACACATCTACTTTGATGGGGAGGAAAAGCCCTGCGTCAACGCGCCGCTCGGGAGCTTTTTTGGCGTGGGGTTTGGCGAGTACAAGCACTATCAGTCGCGATATCTCATGATGACTTCCGGCGGCTATGTGTGCCAGTTCCACATGCCTTTCCGCCGGAGCGCCCGGGTGGTCATCGTCAACACGCACGAGTCGCTCTCGGTGCCCGCTTTCTACGGGGCGGTCACGTATCTGCAGTATGGGGATGAGCGGCCCGTTGCCCGCCAGGGCTACTTTCACGCCCAGTACCGCGAGGAACGCCCGACCAGCCCCGGTGAGCCCTATTTGATCCTCGATACGCGCACCATGGGTGTACCTGACCGGCCCGGGCACTTTGTCGGGGTATTGCTCAACACCGAGGCGACGCGGCGTGATGTGGGCTTTGCCTACCTCGAAGGCAACACCAAGTTCTGGGTCGACGATGAACTGGAGCCGAGCCTCGAGTACACCGGCCTCGAGGACTACTACCAGGGGGCCTGGTACTATGTGAAGCCATGGAACCGGCGCGGCTCCGAGTTCAGCGCCCCCTACCACGGCCTCACGGTCAAGTCGCTCAATCGGTTCGGCCTCTTGGGCGCCATGGTGCTGGCCGGCGTCAAGCGCACGCGCGTAAGCCAGTATCGCTTTCATCCCGAGGGCATTCCCTTCCGGCGTTCCCTCAGGGTCGCCAGCCATCACGGCGAGTTCGACGAGATCGAGGGCAACTACTCCTCGGTAGCCTACTGGTATCAACAACACTAGAGCGTGGCCATGCCGGGCGCGCCCGGCTGCTCATAGGAGAAGGATGGCCCCGCTGACCAGAGCCGCGGCTAGCGTCAGGACCACGAGCCCCGGCACCAGGAGGGCGATGAGGGCCCGCGGCCGATCGAGGCCGATGGTGGCCTCGACCGCCACGAGGTAGATCGCCACGCTCCAGGCGGTGGTCGAAGGGACGACAAGCGGCCCCAGTCCCTGCAGCAAGCGCAGCGGGTCGAGGAGATGGGGTAGGACGTACAGTGCGCTCGCCCCGAGCACCTGTGGCAGCCCGGCCCGGCTGCCGAGGGCCTTCGCCAGGGCAAAGACGGCCAGGGTGTAGGGCAGCCACAGCCCGAGGCGGCGGCATGGCGCAGCGAGAACTCCCGACATTGCCCCCAGGATACGGCCCGTACGCTGACCGACGGGACGCGGCAGGGAATCCAGCCGGCTAGTCAGCTCCAGAATGGATGCCAGGTTGGTCGTGACTGTGCGCCGGACATCGGGCGGGAAGGGACTGTAGGCGAGCTGATCCCAAGCGCGCTCAACGAGCCGGTCGTGCGCGGCGCAGAGCGACCAGAGATCGAGGTGTGCCCGGGTCCACACGACGGCCTCAGGGACGGCAACCAGGAACGAGATGGCGAAGAAGAGGGCCAGTGCTCCCCCGAGGCCAGGTCCCGACTCCCAGCGGGCAAAGGCGCGTCGCTCCAGGCGCAGCACGTCCCAGGCGAGGGAGAGCAGTTCGCCCATCAGAGGACCCCCGCGAGCGCTACCGCCAGCGCACAGGTCAGCGCGGCACCCCCGAGGCAGATGGCGACGAGCACCGGCATGAGCGCTGCCCAGAAAGCGCGCCACCCGTCGAGGCCGTGAGCGGCGCGCAGCGCCTGGAAGCGGGCCGCCAGCACCCAGGCCCAAACGCCGAGCCAGGCCAGGCCGGGAGAGGGAGCCAGGATGAGGAGGAGCCGCGGCGCTTCGGCCAGGGCGAGGCAGCCGAGGGTGAGCTCCAGCCTCGCGCGGCCGCCCAGGAGGCGGGCCGCCGCGTGGGCCGCGAGGCCGTAAGCAAGCCACCCCATGAGGAGGCCTGCCGGACCGATCGCCAGCCGCATCAGTGCCAGGAGTGGCGTCGGATGGACCCAGGCGGCGGCTGCCCACAGCGGGGGCCAATCGAGTGCTGCGGCCACACGCGACGCCAGGGGGCCGAAGCGCTGGAGGAGTGGCAGTGCGGCCAGCTCGGCCGTGAGGACTCTCCGCACGTCGGCGAGGGCCGGCGCAGTGGCCCAGCCGAGGATGCCGGCGAGGGTCCCGGCTATGCCGAGCACGGCGCCAAGCCCCAACACCAGCCGGGCACCTTCACGCGCCGGACGCCCCCATATCTTGATTTCCAGGTAGGCATCCCCATCAAACAGCAGCGCCCGTGGTACAAGCGCCGCGATGCTCTGCAAGATGGCCTCCTGAAAGCTCGACTTTGGGCTTTCGCACCGTGCCCGTCGACATGGTGCAGACACCACTGGGATGGCACCGACGCCCCAGTGCTCGGGAACCCCTCCCCCTATCCCCCTCCCCGTTCAGGGGCGGACAGGCGGCCAGAATCGAGGCTGGCCGCCCTAAAGAGGGCCGCC